>NZ_JBIUCZ010000010.1:0-101506 GCF_047975845.1 Sphingomonas mangrovi
CAATCGCACACCGTTCCGCATACGAGAGCTGTCGGTACCTGGTTCCCATCGCAACACCTCAACCTGGTGTTGCACTTCGTTTGTGAACTCGGGGCATCCAGACACGCAGCGCTAGAGGCGCAAGCGAAGCGGCAATGGATCCTGACTTTCGTCAGGATGACGATAGGGACAGTGGCGCCCGCTTTGCAAAGGCCCGGTCGTTGCCGGGATGACGAAGCGCCTCACACCGCCCCGAACGGCACCACCATGTTCCCCGCGGCATGCCCGATCGCCGCGCGCCCCAGATACGGCACCCCCAGCACGCCGGCCCAGCGGGTGACGATCTGCTCCAGCGTCTCGCCGAACTCGCCGTTCTCCGGCACGTCGGTGACCTGGCCCAGGCGGATGCCGGCCAGCCCATGCAACTGCGTCGCGTTGCCGACCGTGAACAGCATCCGGTCGATGCGATAGACTGCCTCCGACACCTCCTCGACGTAGAGGACGTGGTCGGTCAGGTCGGGCAGCCACGGCGTCCCCACCAGCGCGTCGAGAATGGCGAGGTTGAACGCCGCCGCTGGCCGCCCGTCCAGGTTCGGCTCCAGCACGCGCCGGTCGCCGTTGACCAGCCACGCCAGCGCCCGCCCCACCGAGGCGCCCGCGTCCGAGCGGCCGACGTCGATCGGCATCGGCCCGTGCACCGGCCGCCCGATCCGCCGCGCATAGAGCGCCCCCAGCACGAACCCCATGTCCGAATAGCCGAGATAGGTCTTGGCCGCCGCCGCGCGGTTGAGCTTCGGCAGCACCGTGCCCAGGATCCGGTTCGACCCATAGCCGCCGCGCGCGAACCAGATCGCGTCGAAGCCGGGGTCGTTGGCGAACTCCAGGAACGCCGCCGCACGCTCGGCATCGCTGCCGGCGAAATGCCCGGCCTCCAGAAAGCATTGCGGATGCACCACCACGTCGACCTGCGGAAAGGTGATCGCCGCGAACGCCTGCACGCGCGCGGCCGCTTCGGGCGTGATCGCGCGGGCGGGGGCGACGATACCGATGCGCATGAACTGCCTTTCGCATGAGCCGGCCTGCCCACCGGCGACGCGCCAGCGGCTTGCCCCCCGGCCGCCCCGCCGATAGCGCGGGGAAATGGACCACGGCAAATCCTTCTTCCTCGTCGGCATCGGCGGCAGCGGCATGCTCCCGCTCGCGACTATCCTCGCGCGGCGCGGCGCGACCGTCGCGGGCTCCGACCGGGCGCTCGACAATCCGGCGCTGGCCGCGAAGTTCGCGGCGCTGCGGGCGCAGGGCATTGCGCTGTCTCCCCAGGACGGCAGCGGCATCGTGTCGGCGGACCAGACCGTCGTCGCCTCGGCCGCGGTCGAGGCGACCGTCGCCGACATGGTCGCCGCCGACCGGGTGGGCGCCCGGCGGATGACCCGCCCGCAACTGCTCGCCGAGCTGTTCAACGCCAGTCGCTTAAGCATCGGCGTCGCCGGCACCAGCGGCAAGTCGACCGTCACCGGCATGATCGCCTGGATTCTCCATGCCGTCGGCCGCGACCCCACGGTGATGAACGGCGCGGTGATGAAGAATTTCGCGACCCCGGACGCACCGTTCGCCAGCGCATTGGTGGGCGCGGGCGACGCGTTCGTGAGCGAAGTGGACGAAAGCGACGGCTCGATCACCTTCTACCGCCCGCGCGTCGCGGTGCTCAACAACGTCAGCCTCGATCACAAGACGCTGGAGGAACTGCGCGCTCTGTTCGGGAGCTTTGCCGAGCGCGCGCAGACGGCGGTGGTGAACGTCGGCGACTCCGAGTCCGCCGCGCTTGCCGCCGCAATCCCCTCGGCCAAGCTGCTGAGCTTCGCGGTCGAGGCTCCGGCAGACCTGTCGGCCGAGGCGCTGGCACCAGAGCCGTTCGGCATCGCCTTCGACCTCGTCGCCGAGGGCACCCGCCGCCGCGTGCGGCTGGGCGTCCCCGGCCGCCACAATGTCGCCAACGCGCTCGCCGCGATCGGTGCCGCGGTGGCCGCCGGCATCGACCGCGACGAAGCCGCCGCCGCGATCGAGGGCTTCGCCGGCCTCAAGCGCCGCTTCGAGCTGGTGGGGGAGGCGAACGGCGTCGCGGTGCTCGACGACTTCGGCCACAACCCCGACAAGATCGGCGCCACGCTCGACACGCTCCACGACTTTCCCGGCCGGTTGCTGCTGCTGTTCCAGCCGCACGGCTATGGCCCGTTGAAGGTGATGCGCCGCGAGCTGGTCGCGATGTTCCTCGCCAGGCTCGCCCCCGGCGACCGGCTGGTGCTGCCCGACCCGGTCTATCAGGGCGGCACCGTCGCCCGCGAGGTGACCAGCGCCGACATCGTCGCCGACCTAGCCGTCGCCGGCATCGACGCCCGCCACATCCCTGAACGCGCCGCCGCCGCCGCGCATCTGGTGGCGGAGGCCAAGCCCGGCGACCGCATCGTCATCATGGGCGCCCGCGACGACACGCTCAGCCAGCTGGCGGTGGACATGGTGGAGGGGCTGAAAAGCTGAGTTGTCATTGCAAGGCCGGGGAAATGTCGATCGCGAACGGCGGCCGCTGAATGCGTGAACACCACGCGGGCCGGCAGGGAGACGGTCGCTACTCGGGAGCGCCACCGCGAAAAGACCACAAGCCCTCCGTCATGCCAGCAAAGGCTGGCATCTCCCACTTGGTGAACACCGCCGCCCGCCGCCCGCCGCCCGCCGCCGCGTCACACCACCACCGTTCCCAGCAGCGGAACCCCGCCCTCTTCCAGCATCTCCACGAGCCGCTGAAGCGCGCCGAGCGCGCTGCGGTGGCGGCTGGCGACCGTCAGGGCACCGTCGAAGCCGCTCAGGATCGTGTCGATCGCCCCGAAGCGCGGCGGTTGCCCCCGCATCGGCAGGCTGAGCAGTACCAGCCGTTGTCGTGCGAGGACTCCGTCGAGCGCATCGAGCAGCGGCTGGCGCTCGATCAGTTCGGTGGGGCTGGCCGGGGCCGGCCCGGCGGCGAGCAGCGACAGCCGCTCGATCGCGGTCGGCTGGAGCTCGGCCGGGGCTCGCTGCAGCAGCAGCGTCGAGAGTCCGGCATCGCCGGGCAGGCGGAACAGGCGGTGCTGTGCGGGCGCCGCCAGATCGCCGTCGACCAGCAGCGTGCGCCAGCCGAACTGCGCCGAGGCCACCGCGAGATTGGCCGCAACCGTCGCCACGTCCGCGGCGGGATCGGCTCCGACCAGCGCGACGCTGCGCCGGACGTCGGGAGCATCGGCGTGCCAGCGGCTCGACAACGCGCTGCGGAGGTCGCGCACCTGGGTCGCCATGTCGCTACGGCCCGCGAACGCCGTCGCGATCCGCGGATCGACGCGCGGATCGCCGGGCGCGAGCAAAGGGATGTCGCCGCCCGCCGGTTCGATCGCCGCGGCATCGCTCCGGCCGAATGCCGCGGCTGGCCCGCGGGAGACGTCCCGAAGGTCGGGATGGCGGGCGAGGGCGCTGGAGCGCAGTCTCATCAGGCGAATCTCCGGCTGGGTGGCGACGTTGTTGAAAGGTCGGGAGCCAACGCATCCCCGGCGAGGTGCAGCCGCGCGAGCAGGAACTGCGGCGCCAGCGTGTCGGCGAAGCATGCCAGCCCGTCGCCGCCGATCGTCAGCGCCGGGGCCAGGGTGTGGGGCACCGCGTCCACCGCGACCTGCTGGTGCGTCGCCGCATCGCAGGCGAGCGAACGCAGCCGTGGATGCAACTCCGGATGCTCGGCGAGGCGGTCGAAGAGCAGTGCGACCGGCGCGTTGACCGTCGCCCAGTCGTCGAGACTCGCCTGCAACCCGGCACGCACCGTCGCGGCGTCGACGGCGTCGCGGCCGGTTTCCAGCGCGGCGAGCGCCGCCGCCTGGCAGAACAGGCGCACATGGTAGGGCGACCCCGCTGCCACGGCAGCGATCGCCGCGCGCGTTTCGGCCGGAAAGGCGATGCCGCAGCGGCGGGTACCCTCGTCGATTACCGCCTCCACCGCGCGCGAGTCGAACGGGCGCACCGGCACCGCGATGAGGTGACGGCGGAGCGAGAGATGGGCGTCGATCAGCGCCTCCACATCGGCGGCGATGCCTGCCAGCAGGATTTGCAGCGGCGCGCGCGTGTCGGACAGCAGCTTGAGGAGACTCGCAAGCTGCGCCTTGGTTTCGGCAGCTGCGATCCGGTCGAACTCGTCGACGATCAGGAACACGCGCCGCGACAATGCCGGCACCACGGCGCTGACGAGCTCGCGGGCGGTGAAATCGCGGTCCGCCAGCGCGGAGATCTCGGCGCGACCAGCGGGACGCGCCTCCGCAACCAGAAACGGCAGATAGGGGCGCAGCAGCTCGACGAACCCGCTGTCGCCGGTCGCCGCATGGTAGAGCGCGAGGCAGTCCGCCTCGTCGGCCAGGTCGCCGAAGGTTCGCGCAAGCGACGTCTTGCCCGATCCCCGCGCGCCGAAGATCACCGCATGCTGGTGGCGCTCGACCACGCCGTCGACCAGGCGGTTGAGCTCGGCCATCCGCCCGAGCAGTTCGTAGCGATCGTCCACCGGCTGCGCGGCATCGAATGCTGCGATCACCCGCGCCCGCGGCGACTGCGCGCCGGCCGCGACGGCGAAGCGGCGCGCCGCCTGACTGCTCTCCTGCGTCGCGTCCGGGTCGCGTTCGTCGGCAGGCGCGATCGTCTCCACGACGGATCGACTTGCCGGCGCTCGCACTGGCGGCTCGGAGGTCGTCGGTCCCTCGGACGGTAGCGGCATGGCGACAGGCGGCTCGCCGAGCAGCCAGCGCACGAGGCTGGCGGTCGACTGTGGCAGCCAATGCCACCATCCGTCCGAGGCTTTTTCCATCATGCTCAAGAGGTACAAACGGCCCGCGCAACGGAGAAGTCCGGTGCTCGAACAAGTGCGGCAGTATTGAACCTATCCGATCTTGTTCTCCCAACGTTCCGAAGAGACCTTCTCGGCTAACGGTGCAGTCGCGCCGGTGGGGAGAAGCTATGGCAGGCGACATTCTGCTCGACGAAGCTGTGCCGATCGACGGCGCGGACAGGGGCGCCGCGTTCCTGTTCACGCAACAGACCATCGGACTGGGCGCGCGCAAGACCAGCATGGTGTTCCTGGCCGAGGCGCTGGCGCGGCGGGGCTATCGCGTGCACGTCGTCACCACCCAACTGAGCTGGCTGAGCCGGCTGCGGTCGGGCAACAAGCTCCAGGCGCTTCCCGACGTGCCGCGGAACCGCTGGTACGAGGTGGACGGCATGCGCGGCTTCCTGTGGGTGCCGCCGGTCCATCCTGTCGGTGCGAGCGGACGATGGGGGCAGTGGCTCGCGGCTCCGCTGATCGCGGTCTATGGCGCGATGCTGCCGCGTGCGATCGTCCGGCCGCTGCGCGAGGCGCGGCTGGTGGTGATCGAGAGCTGCGCGGCGGTGGCGCTGTTCCGCCGCATCCGCGGCATCGCCCACCAGGCGCGGATCCTCTACAGCATGAGCGATCGTCTGACCGTGGTGGGCATGCACCCGGGGCTCGATCGGCGGCTGCGCGCCGACGCGCCGCGCTACGATCTGGTGCGCGTGCCCTCGGCGGCGCTGCTCGACGACCTTCCGGGCGCGCGCGCGGCGCTGGTCCGCCACGGCATCGATCGACGCGCGTTCGATCGCGCCTCGCCCTCGCCGTACGACGGCGGTCCGAACGCCGTGCTGATCGGCGACATGATGCTCGACCAGATGCTGCTAGCCTGGCTGGCGGGACGGTTCCCGCACGTCCGTTTCCACTATTTCGGCCGCACGCCGCTTGGCTTTGCGCCGCCGCCGAACCTGATCGCGTGGGGCGGGCAGCCGTTCGAGCGGCTCGTGCCGTTCGTGCAGCATGCCGACGTGGGCCTCGCGCTCTATCGCGCCGTGCCGGGCCTCTCCTACCTTGCCGAGTCGAGCCTCAAGAACCTCCAGTATCGCTATTGCGGGCTGCCGGTGGTCGGCCCCGGCTTCGCCATCGGCGGGCTTGCCGGGGGCTTCGCCTATGATCCCGGTCATCCGCGCGGCGCCGAGGATGCCCTGCGGGCGGCACTGGCGCGGGGGCGGGGGCCGCGCGGCGATGTGGCGGACTGGGATTCGGTCGCGGGCGAGTTGCTGACGTTGGTGGGCGCTGCCGCATGAACGGGAAAGATGTCGCGTGCCGAGTCCCGTCATGCAGTCACAGCGATATGGGTCCGTAGTGGTAAAGGGTGAGTCCAGTTCGGACTAGTATCGCGTCCACTAAGTGCGGGCTGCAATTGCCGCGCGATCTCTGGTGCGGCACATTGTCTTCGGGCGCGGGATTGCCGGTGCCTGTTCTTGATCGTTCGACATTGCGGTCACTGGTCGGACGCATTTTCTTGGGAGAAAAGCGATGGCCTATTACAATGGTACTCCGGGCAAGAGCACCCTCGTCGGCAGCGACGAGGACGACGTGATGTCGGGTCATGCCGGCAGCGATCGGCTCAACGGCGGCTACGGCAACGACATCCTGCGCGGCGGCTCGGGCGACGACAATCTCGCCGGCGGCCACGGCAACGACTATCTGCAGGGAGATTCAGGCCGCGACATCCTGTTCGGCGGATCGGGCAACGATATCCTGGTCGGCGGCTATGACGCGGACCGGTTCGTGTTCGACGACTTCCAGTACACCGACGGCACTGTCGACGTCATCAAGGACTTCAAGCGGTACGAGGGCGATACGCTGGAGCTGAAGAACGGCGTGACGATCACCGGTGCCGAATTCGCGACGTTGCCCGACAGCTTCTTCGAGAACGGCGATCGTCAGGACGTGCGCCTGACGCTGACCTCGCAGAGCGGCGACACCCAGACGGTGTGGCTGGCCGACGTGATCAGCAACCTGCCCGGCAATTCTCAGACCACTGAGTTCAACGCGCTCGAGAACTACCTCGAAAGCCTGGGCTACACCGGCGGCATCGCGCAGGCGGCGTGAACCCGTCCTCGGCGCTCCGGCTGGCTCCGCAGCATGCCGATCCCGTCGCGCACGGGACCGGCATGCTCGCGGGCGAGGGGCCGATGCAGGCGGTCGCGGCACAGGTCGCGGTTGCCTGTCCACTCTGCGGGCAATCCGATGCCTGGGGATGGGGTTGGGAGAACGGCTATTCGGCGGTGAAATGCGTCGGCTGCGGGCTGGTCTATGTCTCGCCGCGCCCGGTCGACGAGGCGATCAGCGAGGCCACCCGCACCGGCCAGCATCGCCACGAGGCCGGCGCGCTGTCGGTCGTCTACACGCCCAGCCGGCGAAAGCTCGCGCGGTATCGCGCGCGCATGCGGCGGGTGCTGGCGGGCGAAGTGGGGCAGGATCCGGTCTCGTGGCTCGATATCGGCGCGGGCTTCGGCGAACTGGTCGAGGCGCTGGGCACCGTTTTGCCGGCCGGATCGCGCATTCGCGGGATCGAGCCGATGGCGGTCAAGGCGGCGCATGCGCGTGCACGCGGCCTGCCGGTCGGGTCCGAGCGGCTGGCGGAGGTGCGCGAGCGCTTCGACTTCGTGTCGCTGGTGAACGTCTTTTCGCACCTGCCCGACCCGGCCGCCTTCCTGCGCGACATCCGGCGGCTGGTGCGGCCCGGGGGGACGCTGCTGCTGGTGACCGGAAACGGCGCCGACCTCGCCAGTGCAGACGGCTATCCGGATCGGCTCGACCTGCCCGACCATCTGGTGTTCGCCGGCCGCGAGCAACTAGAGGCGTTTCTCAGGAATGCCGGGTTCGAGCCGTATCGCTGCGATGCCGTCCGCCTCGACACCGCCGGCTGGGCCGCCAAGGCGCTGGTCAAGAAGCTGCTCGGCCAGCCGGTGCCGCTGGTGATCCCCTACCGCTCGCGCTTCCGCGACATGCTGTACCTCGCGCGGCGAGTGGAGTGAGTGGCCGTATCGGTACCGTTGCGGCGGTGCGCCGCGAGGGCTGAACCGCGGGGGCGGGTCGAAAATGGAGCATGCACGGGCAGGCGATGCATCGCGTTGCGCGGACCGCTTGTAATCCAGACGTGTCCTTCAACCGGCAAGTGGGCCGTGCGCGCCAAGCAACGGTGCCGCGCGCCTCTTATGGAACGGCCGGAACGGGTGGATTGCTGAAAGGCGGCGTTCGCCCCATGCTCGCCGACCGCGGACAACGCCTGGTTCGTGCGGGGAGAAGGGATGACACGCAGCTGGTTCGGCGGCGTTGCTGCCATCGCGATGATAGCTGCGGCCCCGCTTGGCGCATCCTTGCCGGCGCGCAGCGTTGATGACGCCGCCGGCATAGTCCCGCTCGATGCCGATGCGTTTCCGATCGGGGAGCAGCAGATACTGGCGTTGGGGGAAGCCTCGCATGGCAACGAGGATATCCTTCGCGCCCGCAATCGCCTGATCCTGCAACTCGTCGACGAGGGAAGGATCGGCTGGGTTGCGTTGGAGACGGGCTTTGCCGAATCGCGCCTGCTGGATGCGTTCGTCCGCGGCGGAGCCGGAGAGGCAGCCGATGTCGCGAAACACGGGTTCACGTCCGGGTTCGGGGCGTTCGAAGCGAACGTCGCGCTGCTACGCGACCTGCGCGCTGCAAATGCGCTCCGGGCGGAGCGCGACAAAGTAGGCGTGATCGGAATCGATCTGAGCCTCGGCGGTCCGCTCGACAGCGCGCCGACGATGGCCCCCGTGCGCTGCGCGCTCGAAGGGGTTGGAGATGCGAAACGCCGCGCTACGCTGACCGCCCGGTTCCTCGAAGCGGTGAAGCCTGGACTGGGCGCCCCTACGGTGACGACGCGGCAGAAGGCCGCCTTCCGCGACCTCGCGGATCGGCTGAACGCCGCGCTGTCGCCGACCGCGTCCGTGGAAGCGCGCACCTGCGGCCGGATCGTCTTGCAGAGCGCGGCGGTGTTCGACGGCATTCCCACGGCAGTGACGCCAGGCTCGATCCCGAACGACGCCTGGATTTCGGTATCCCGGCGAGACGAGGCGATGGCAAGCAATGCGCTCAACGCCCTTCGGCGGTCCGCCGGCAAAAGCGTGGTTCTGTTTGCGCACACCAGCCATGTGTTGAAGGTTGCACGCCGCGGCGGCCAGTGGCGCACACAGGAACATCCGCCGACCAGCATGGGCGAAGTGCTGCGACAGCGACTGGCCAGCCGCTACTATGTCATCGCGAACGTCGAGCCCGCGCCGGCAGACGGTTCGCAGGTGCCCGATTTGATCCCCGCCTTTCGCACCGACTGCGCGAAGCCGTGCGTCGTTCTCGCCGATGCGCGACCGACGCTGAGGAGGTCCACCGTCCGCATCGGGATCAACGGAAGCGACGAACAACTGATCGATACCGCCGCTGCCGACGCCTTTCTGATCCTGCCCCAGCAGGAGCCCGAACGGCGATAACCGTCCGCTATCGGGCGACGCCCGAGCAACCCGGAACGGTATCGATCGGGTCGTTCGTCGACGCAACTCATGCGACATCGGTCCAGACCCACTTGGCGCCATCAGTGCTTTAGCGATGCGGCTCGCCCGAGGCGGCTGCCGGGCCCAGCCGGCGGACGCGCAGCCCCCTGGTGGCGAGCGCGGTCTGCAGCGACCCCGGCCCGACGAGGTGGCCGACCCCTACCGCCACGAAGACGCGGCCCGGTTGTGCCATGCGGCGCGCGATCCAGTCGGCCCAGGCGGCGTTGCGATCGGTGAGGACGCGCTGCTGCACCGCGTCCGGCGTCTGGCGCAGGTCCTCGGCGACGATCGCGGCGAGCGCGTCGGTATCGCCGCGGCTCCAGGCGTCGGCGGTCCGGCGCATCACGTCCGTCGCGGAATCCTGCCCGTCGAGGACGCGGGTCAGCATGGCGATCTGCACCGGCTCGGGCAGCCGGTCGAACATCGCGATCTGGTCGCCCTGCGTCTCCAGTCCCAGCACCGGCTTGCCGGCGCGCGCCGCCGCGGCGGTGAGCACCGCCTCCACCCCGGCCTCGCGTCGGTATCCGGTGCGACGCAGCGGCAGCACCGACAGCGACGTCGCTGCCAGCCACGGGTCCATGTGGTCGAACGCGCCCTCGGGGTAGCCGGCGGCGCGGATCGCCGCGGCGAGCTTGGCGGCGTAGCCGGGCGGCAGGCGCTGGGGGAGCGGGGGCGCGTCGGCCGGTGGCGCGGCGCGGCGTAGCGCCGCCTGCACCTCGGCATCGGGCGGCGCCACCAGTTCGAGCACCAGCGTGTCGCTCGCGGCGAAGGCGCGACGCACCGGCCCCTGAAACCAGGCGAGGTCCGGGCGGAGTTCGTGCACCGATCCGAACAGGTAGATCGTCGTGTCGGAGTCGCGCACGACCCACAATGCCGGGCGGGCGGCCGCCGCCGGTCGCGCGGCCGGGCCGGCGACCAAGAGCGCCAGGGCGGCGAGGAACAGGCGGAACAGCGGCATCGGCGTGGTGTAGCCGGAGGGGGTGCGGGCGTCACCTGGGGCGCGGGTGGGGCGCGGTGGCTTCCTTTCGGGTGGAGCGCGTGGGCACGCTCCCCGGCGTTGCGGGGCGGGACTGCTTGGCGTGCGGTGGCGTTCGATCGTTGAGCTTCGGTAGCGTGGCGGGTGGGGGAGAGGATTCGGGGCAGCGGCGGTGCGCATGCGGCGGGAGATGCCAGCCTTCGCTGGCATGACGGTGGGGGGAGCGGTCCGGGTGCTGACAACGTCCCGTTGCCCCAGCGCAGGCTGGGGTCTCGAGCCGCAAGCGCGCGCTCGGGGATCGAGAGCCGCGGCTGCTGACCCACACTCCCACCGCCCCGGATGGCTCGATGCTTGACCCCTTTCGGGCCATCCGCCAAAGCGCCGCCGTGTCCGAGCCACTCAGCTTCCAGCGCATGATCCTCACGCTCCATGACTATTGGAGCGACCGGGGCTGTCTCATCCTCCAGCCGTACGACATGGAGATGGGCGCCGGCACCTTCCATACCGCCACGACGCTGCGCGCGCTGGGGCCGGAACCGTGGAACGCCGCGTTCGTCCAGCCGTGCCGCCGCCCGACCGACGGGCGCTATGGCGAGAACCCGAACCGGCTCCAGCATTATTACCAGTATCAGGTGATCCTGAAGCCGAGCCCGGCCGACCTGCAGGAGCTCTACCTGGGCTCGCTGGCGGCGATCGGCATCGACTTCACCCGCCACGACATCCGCTTCGTCGAGGACGACTGGGAGTCGCCGACGCTGGGCGCCTGGGGTCTCGGCTGGGAAGTCTGGTGCGACGGCATGGAAGTCACCCAGTTCACCTATTTCCAGCAGATGGGCGGGTTCGACTGCAAGCCGGTGGCGGGCGAACTGACCTACGGCCTCGAACGCCTCGCCATGTACATCCAGAACAAGGATTCGGTGTACGACCTGGCGTTCAACGACGCGGGCGTCACCTACGGCGACGTGTTCCACGAGAACGAAGTCCAGATGTCGACCTGGAACTTCGAGGTCGCCGACACCGACACGCTGTTCGACCAGTTCCGCAAGGCCGCGGCCGAGTGCGAGCGGTGCCTTGCCGCAAACCTGCCGATCCCGGCGTACGAGCAGGCGATCAAGGCCAGCCACACCTTCAACCTGTTGCAGGCGCGCGGCGTGATCTCGGTCGCCGAGCGCCAGGCCTATATGGGCCGGGTGCGCGATCTGGCGAAGGGCGCGTGCGCCGCGTGGATCGAGAAGAAGACGCCCGAATGGCAGGCGCGCTTTCCGGGGTGGACGGCATGATGCGCGCGTTCGCGAGGATGCGTGCTCCTGCGCAGGCAGGAGCCCAGGGTTGCAAGGTGCAGCGCTCGTGGCTCTGGGCCCCGGCCTGCGCCGGGGCACGGGAGAGTGCGCATGTCTGATTTCCTTCTCGAACTCCGCTCGGAGGAAATCCCGGCGCGCATGCAGGAGCGGGCGCGCGAAGATCTGGCCAAGCTGTTCGCGGCCGAGCTTGCCAAGGCGGGGCTCAAGACGGCGGAGATCGTCACCTATGCGACCCCGCGCCGGCTGGCGCTGATCGCGCGCGATCTGCCGCTCGCGACCGAGGCGGTGCGCGAGGAAGTGAAGGGCCCGCGCGCCTCCGCGCCGCCGCAGGCGCTGGAAGGCTTCCTGCGCAAGACCGGCCTGACCCGCGACGATCTGGTCGAGCGCGACGGCGTGCTGTTCGCGATCACCGACAAGCTGGGCCGCGCGACTGCCGAGGTGCTGGCCGAGGCCGTGCCCGCGGTGATCCGCGCCTTTCCCTGGCCCAAGGCGATGCGCTGGGGCGCCGCCTCTTCCTCGACCGAAAGCCCGCGCTGGGTGCGCCCGCTGCAGGGCATCGTCGCGCTGCTCGACGAAGACGTCGTGCCGTTCGAGGTCGCCGGCGTCGCTTCGGGCGCGGCGACGGTCGGCCATCGCTTCCACCATCCCGGCGTCATCACCATCGGTTCGGCGCAGGATTACGTCGAAAAGCTGCGCGCCTGCCACGTCGTCGTCGACGGGGCCGAGCGCCGCGCGAGCATCGCGGTAGGCGCCAAGCTCGCCGCGCAGGGCGCCGGGCTGAGCCTGGTCGAGGACGAGGGGCTGTTGTTCGAGAACGCCGGTCTCACCGAATTCCCGATGCCGCTGCTCGGCCGCTTCGACGCCAGCTATCTGTCGGTGCCGCCCGAGGTGATCCAGCTCACCGCGCGCGTGAACCAAAAGTATTTCGTCTGCCGCGACGCCGACGGCAATCTCGCCGACGCGTTCGTCTGCACCGCCAACATCGATGCCGAGGACGGCGGCGACCAGATCGTCGAGGGCAACCGCAAGGTGCTGGCGGCGCGACTGTCGGACGCCAAGTTCTTCTACGAGACCGACCTCAAGACGCCGTTGGACGAACTGCGTCCCAAGCTCGACAAGATCGTCTTCCACGAAAAGCTCGGCACCGTCGCCGACAAGGTCGAGCGCGTGGCGAAGCTCGCGCGCTGGCTGGTCGAGGCGGGTGTCGTGCGCGCGGCGGATGCGGCGTCGTCGCCCTTCGCCACTCCCGTCAGCACCACCCATCCCGTCACCCCAGCGAAGGCTGGGGTCTCCCCCGAGCGCGCGGGACAGGAGCCGCGGGAGATGCCAGCCTCCGCTGGCATGACGGGTGGGGCTGATGGCGCCACCGCCCGCCTCGCCGACATGGCCGAGCGTGCGGCACGCCTCGCCAAGGCGGACCTCGTCACCGGCATGGTCGGCGAGTTCCCCGAATTGCAGGGGCTGATGGGCGGCTACTACGCCGCCGCCCAGGGCGAGCCCGTCGAGGTCGCCGAGGCGATCCGCGACCATTACAAGCCGGTCGGCCAGGGCGACGACGTCCCCACCACGCCGGTAACGGTGGCAGTGGCGCTTGCCGACAAGCTCGACACGATCTTTGCGTTCTTTGCGATCAACGAAAAGCCGACGGGATCCAAAGATCCGTTCGCGCTTCGTCGCGCGGCGCTCGGGGTAATTTCACTGATTACCGCAAATAGTCTCCGCCTATCCCTCTATAAGGCGTGGAGTTTCTGGCGGATGTTCGCGCGTTTGAGTGTGCCACCATCTGTAGACCACGCGTACACCAGCAGCCTAGACTTCTTCGCCGACCGCCTCAAGGTCCAGCAGCGTGAGGCGGGCGTGCGTCACGACCTGGTCGACGCGGTGTTCGCATTGGGTGGCGAGGACGATCTCGTCCGGCTGCTCGCGCGGGTGCAGGCGCTGCAAGGGTTCGTCGGCACCGAGGATGGCGCCAACCTGCTCGCCGGCTACAAGCGCGCGGCCAACATCCTCAAGAAGGAAGGCTTCGAGGGTGCCGCCGAGGCGACCGCGCCCGGCTATGCGCCCGAGCCGGCCGAGGCGGCGCTGATCGCCGCGCTCGACGCCGCCGAGCCGCGTGCCGCCGCGGCGGTCGAGGCGGAGGATTTCGAAGGCGCGATGGCGGCACTCGCGTCGCTGCGCGCGCCGATCGACGCCTTCTTCGATCAGGTGACCGTCAACGATGCCGATCCCGCCAAGCGCACGGCACGGCTCGCGTTGCTGGCGCGGGTGCGCGCGGCGGTGCATCGCGTGGCCGATTTCTCGCGGATCGAAGGATAGCGGACAGCCCCATGCGCTGATGCTATCCTCGGCCCGACGGTCTGGTTTGTGATCCTCCTCCCCAGGGAACGCACTCCAACCCACGCAAGGAACCACGATGACGCAGTATGTGTACCGTTTTGGCGGCGGAGTTTCGGACGGGGGCTCCGGCGACAAGACGCTGCTCGGCGGCAAGGGCGCGAACCTGGCGGAGATGGCGTCGATCGGCCTGCCGGTGCCGCCGGGGTTCACCATCTCCACCCCAATGTGCACGCGCTATTATGAGGAGGGGCAGAGCTTCCCCGACTCGTTGCGCGACGAGGTCGCCGAGGGGATCGCGCACATCGAGGGCGTGACCGGCAAGACGTTCGGCGATGCCGCCGATCCGCTGCTGGTGTCGGTCCGCTCGGGCGCGCGCGTGTCGATGCCCGGCATGATGGACACGGTGCTCAACCTCGGCCTCAACGACCGGACGGTCGAGGGGCTGGCGACCGCGTCGGGCGACGCGCGCTTCGCCTGGGACAGCTACCGCCGCTTCATCCAGATGTATTCGGACGTCGTTCTGGAGCTCGATCACGGCCGCTTCGAGGAAGCGCTGGAGATCGCCAAGGAGGATAACGGCTACAACCTCGACACCGAGCTGACCGCCGAGGACTGGCAGGCGCTGGTCGCCGAATACAAGGCGCTGGTCGAGGAGCTGTGGGGCAAGCCGTTCCCGCAGGACGTGCACGACCAGCTGTGGGGCGCGATCGGCGCGGTGTTCGGATCGTGGCAGGCGGAGCGCGCCAAGGTCTATCGCCGGCTCAACAACATTCCCGGCGACTGGGGCACGGCCGTCAACGTCCAGGCGATGGTGTTCGGCAACATGGGCGACACCTCGGCCACCGGCGTCGCCTTCACGCGCAACCCGGCGACCGGCGAGAACGCCTATTACGGCGAGTTCCTGATCAACGCGCAGGGCGAGGACGTGGTCGCGGGCATCCGCACGCCGCAGTACCTTACCAGGGCGGCGCGTGAAGGTGCGGGCGCCAAGCCGCTGTCGATGGAAGAGGCGATGCCCGACGCCTATGCCGAGCTGGCGGCGGTGTTCGACCGGCTGGAGCGGCATTACCGCGACATGCAGGACATCGAGTTCACGGTGCAGCAGGGCAAGCTCTGGATGCTCCAGACGCGCGCCGGCAAGCGCACCGCCAAGGCCGCGCTCAAGATCGCGGTGGAGATGGCCGAGGAAGCGCTCATCACCCGCGAGGAAGCGGTCGCGCGCGTCGACCCGGCCGCACTCGACCAGCTGCTTCACCCGACGCTCGACCCGCAAGCGCCGCGCGACGTGCTGACCAAGGGGCTGCCGGCGTCGCCGGGGGCCGCCTCGGGCGTGGCGGTGTTCGACAGCGACACCGCCGAGCGTCGCGCCGCCACCGGCGAGCCGGTAATCCTGGTGCGTGTCGAGACCTCGCCCGAGGACATCCACGGCATGCACGCGGCCAAGGGAATCCTGACCGCGCGCGGCGGCATGACCAGCCACGCGGCGGTGGTGGCGCGTGGCATGGGGCGGCCGTGCGTGTCGGGTGCGGGGTCGCTCGCGATCGACAGCCGTGCGCGCGTGCTGCGCGTCGGCGGGCGCGAGGTGAAGGAGGGCGACACGCTCACCATCGACGGCGCGACCGGCGAGGTGATGGCGGGGCTGGTGCCGACGGTGCAGCCCGAGCTTGCCGGCGACTTCGGTACGCTGATGGAATGGGCCGACGGCGTCCGCCGCCTGAAGGTGCGCGCCAATGCCGAGACGCCGCTCGACTGCCGCACCGCGCGCGACTTCGGCGCCGAGGGCATCGGGCTGTGCCGGACGGAGCATATGTTCTTCGAAGGATCGCGCATCACCGCGGTGCGCCAGATGATCCTGGCCGAGGACGAGAAGGGCCGCCGCGCTGCGCTCGACAAGCTGCTGCCCGAACAGCGCGGCGACTTCGTCGAGATCTTCGAGGTGATGGCGGGGCTTCCCTGCACGATCCGCCTGCTCGACCCGCCGCTGCACGAGTTCCTGCCGCACGAAGAGGCCGAGTTCGCCGAGGTCGCGTCGGCGGCTGGCATCGCGGTCGACCAGCTCAAGCGCCGCGCGGCCGAGCTCCACGAGTTCAACCCGATGCTCGGTCATCGCGGCTGCCGGCTCGGCGTGACCTACCCCGAGATCTACGAGATGCAGGCGCGCGCCATCTTCGAGGCGGCGTGCGAGGTCGCGGAGAAGTCGGGCGACGCGCCGATCCCGGAGGTGATGATCCCGCTGGTCGGCACCCGCAAGGAACTGGAACTGATGAAGTCCGTCGTCGACAAGGCGGCGAAGGCGGTGTTCGCCGAAAAGGGCCGCACCATCGAGTATCTGGTCGGCACCATGATCGAGCTGCCCCGCGCGGCGCTCAAGGCGGGCGAGATCGCGGAGGTCGGCGAGTTCTTTTCGTTCGGCACCAACGACCTGACCCAGACGACGCTGGGCGTCAGCCGCGACGATGCCGCCCGCTTCCTCGGTGCGTACGTCGACAAGGGCATCTACGCGCGCGACCCGTTCGTGAGCCTGGATGTCGAGGGCGTCGGCGAGCTGATCGAGATCGCTGCCGAGCGCGGCCGCAAGACCCGGCCCGACGTCAAGCTCGGCATCTGCGGCGAGCATGGCGGCGACCCGGCCTCGATCGCATTCTGCGAGCGCACCGGACTCGATTACGTCTCCGCCTCGCCGTATCGCGTGCCGATCGCGCGGCTGGCGGCGGCGCAGGCAGCATTGAAGGTCACGGCATGAGCATGCATCGCCCGGGCGAGGGCCAGAAGCTGACGCGGGACGGGTTCGATCGGATCGGACCCTTCCACCCCTATGTCGTCTGGGCGGCGGTGCTGCTGGTCGACCTGATCGCCATCCTCGCGGTGCTCGCGGTGCTGACGATGGCCGGCGATCGGATCGAGGACCGGCTGTGGCCGGGCGGGACGGAGTGGGTAACGTTCTAGCGGAGGCGTGAGGATGCGGGAGCGGGCGGAGCCGTCACGTTCCCGGACCCACCATCACCCACTTTCTGACCGTCACCCCAGCGAAAGCTCGGGTCTCCCGCGGCTCCTGTCCCGCTTTCTCGGCGGAGACCCCAGCCTGCGCTGGGGTGGCGGCAGGAGGCGCCTTCTAGACCTCAACCCCAGCGGCGAACGTGCTCGTCGTCGCGGCCTTCGCGGATCATCGCCGCCTGTTCGCGCCAGCCGTCGCGCGCGATCGTGCCGGCGGGCAGGCGGAGCTGGACTTCGAGCGCCTGCTCGTCGTCGGGGCTCATCGTCTCGATCGCCTTGAAGGTCTTGATGCCGCGGTCGTTGAGTTCGCGCTCCTGCGCCTCGTCGATGCCGCGGATGCGCGACAGATTGTCGCGACCCCAGCCGAACCAGCCGCCCAGCCCCTCGTGGCGATGCGTGTCCGCCGTCACCGGCGTGGCGGTCGCGACCGCGACGGGCGCGGTGCCGACCGGCGCCGCACGCAGCGCGCGGTCGCGCTCGGCTTCCAGCTCGTGAATCCGCGTGTCGCGCGCCTTCAGTTCCGCGGCGGCTTCCTCGCGGTAACGCTTGTGCTCGACCTCCTCGGCGCGCAGTCGCTCGCGCCACTTGCGGCCGCCCGAGCTGGAGGCGAGCCCGAACAGCCAGCCCGCGACCAGGCAGAGCACGAGCACGAGATACTGGGTGGGCGTCTGAAACAGCATGGCCGGCCTCCGAAGTCGATTCGGTGCGTCAACGACGCGGGCCGGCCGTGCGTTCCTTGTGGGGGGCTCAGCGGTTGACGAAGGCGTCCGAGATCGAGCAGGCGGCCGGCCCCAGGATCACCACGAACAGCGTCGGCAGGATGAACAGGATCAGCGGCACCGTCATGATCGCCGGCAGCCGCGCGGCCTTTTCCTCCGCACGCATCATGCGCTCGTTGCGGAACTCGGCCGAGAGCACGCGCAGCGCCGACGCGAGCGGGGTGCCGTATTTCTCCGTCTGGATCATCGTCGTGGCGACGCTGCGCACCGCCTCCAGGTCGATGCGCTGGGCGAGGTTCTCGAACGCCTGACGCCGCTCGTTGAGGAACCCCAGTTCGATCGCGGTGAGCGAGAACTCTTCTCCGAGTTCGGGGTAGGCGCGCCCGAGCTCGCGGGCCACGCGTCCGAAGGCGGCGTCGACGGTGAGCCCGGCCTCGGCACAGATCACCAGCAGGTCGAGCGCATCGGGCAGACCCTTGCGGATCGCGTCCGACCGCTTCTGGATGCGGTTCTTGAGGTAGATGTCGGGCGCCTTGTAGCTCCCGACCAGCGCGCCTGCGGCGACCAGATAGGATTTGATCGGGCCCCAGGTCGCGAAGGTGTCGGTGCCATAGACTAGGAACAGGACCGGCCCGCCGATCAGGATCGGCAGCACCAGCCGGCCGAAGATCACCGCCACCGCCAGGTCGCGATTGCGGATGCCGGCCTGGAGCAGCTTGGTCTGCGCGACCTTGATCTGCTCGTCCTGGAGCACCTTGAGCGACGACAGCAGCACACGCATGCGGTCGGTCGTCTCGTTCTTCTTGACCAGCTGCGCACGGCGGCGCGACGGCGCAACGGTCACGTCGGCCTTCAACTGCTCGCGCCGTTCGTTGAGCGCCTTCACGCGCTTGGCCATCGGGTCGCGCACGGACAGCGCGGCGTAGATCGCGACGAGCACTGCGAGCGCGGCGATGGCGGCGAGCAGCGTCGCCGCCATCGTCACGTCCACGCCCAGGATCGTCGGACCGTCGGGGTTGCTCAGCATCGCATCAGATCTCGAAGCTTACCATCTTGGCCATGATGAAGCCGCCGATCGCCATCCATACGAAGCCGCCGATGCCGATGATGGTCAGCCGCTGGTCGGTGAAGAAGGCGGAAAGATACTCGCCGTTCACGAACCAGATCATCGCGAACACGAAGAACGGCAGCGATCCGACGATATAGGCCGATGCCTTCGATTCCGAGGACATCGCCCGGATCTTGAGCTTCATCTGCGCGCGTTTGCGCAGCACGTCGGAGAGGTTGCTCAGCGTCTCCGCCAGATTGCCGCCGGTCTCGCGCTGGATGGCGATGGTGATGAGGAAGAACTGGAACTCGGGCGTGCCGATGCGGTCGGCCGATTCCTGAAGTGCCGCATCGAGCGTGCGGCCGATCTTCATCCGGTCGGATACCGCCCGGAACTCCTCGCCGACCGCTCCCGGCACCTCCTGGCCGACGACGCCCATCGTCTCGGTGATCGGCAGGCCCGAACGCAGCCCGCGGACCAGCAGGTCGATCGCGTCGGGGAATTTGGCGGTGAACTGGGTGACGCGCCGATTGATCATCATCCCCACCACCAGGTGCGGAATGCCCGCGCCGAGGAACAGGCCGACGAACAGCGCCAGCAACAGCGGCGCGCCCTGGAACAGCAGCAGCGCGGCCGTGACGACCGCGATGCCGAGCGTCGCGAGGCCGTAGCGGCCGACCGTCCACTCCTTGCCGGTCATGTCGAGCCGCTTCTGCAACTGCGCCGGATTGGGCAGCAGCCGTCCCGCGGCGCGATCCATCCGCGTCGCCTGCGCCGTGGTGATGCGGCGGATCTGCGCGTCCATCGACGTGCCGAGCGAGGCCTGATGCCTGTCGCGCACCGCCGCCAGCCGCCGCGTGCGCGCCTTTTCCGCCGACGGTCCCATGAAGGCGAGCGCCAGCATCAGCAGGACCAGCGAGGACCCGAGGATCAGCAGGAGGAACGGCGTGGGATCCACGGTGCGCGCCTACCGCTTGGCCTGGCCGCCGGCGAGCCGCGACTTGAGCATGCCGATCCGCCCGAGCAGGGACGGGGCGCCGGGTGCCGCCGGCGTCGAAGATGTTGCCGTCGCCGTCTCGGCGAGCGCGTCCGAAAGCGCGATCACCTGTCCGGCGAGGTCGACCAGCGGCGCAACCGTCTTCGACCCCTTGCCCACCTCGGCCAGCGGCTTGCCGAGCTTGGCGGCCTGCGCGGCGAGCTTCTGATCGAACGGCAGCTGATAGTCGACCGGCCGCTCGATCGAGGTCTCGAAGTCCTTGCGGCTGATCTCGAGCTGCGGGGTGGGCTGGACGCGGCTGGCGACCAGCAGCACCGTGGCCTGCGGCGCGTGGGTCTTGAACCACGACAGGATACGGATCGCGTCGCGCGCCGCCGCGAGCGTGTATTCGGTGACGATCACCGCCACCGGCATTTCCTGTGCGAGCTGCGGATGGTTGACCAGCACCGAGCGCGGCAGGTCGACGACGGTGCACTCGTAGGCGCTGCGCATCTCTTCCTGCAGCCGCCGGAACACGCTGCCGTCGGTGAGCACCGGGCTGCTGATCGGCGCCTCGGCGGAGAGCACCGCCAGACGATCGGAGGCGCGCACCATCGCGCGTTCGATAAACAGCCCGTCGATCCGGCTCGGGTTCTCGATCGCGTCGGTAAGCCCGCGGCCGGGCTCGAGATCGAGCGCGAGCGCGTCCGTGCCGAAGTGCACGTCGAGGTCGAGCAGCGCGGTGGTGCGCGACGCGCGCTCGCTGATGAGCCAGGCCAGCGAGGTTGCGACCGTGGACGCGCCGGCGCCACCCCGCGTGCCAATCACCGCCACCGCGGCGTGCGGGCGCTTGGTCGCGACCACCTCGGGCGTCTTGGGGCCGGCGAGCGCACTCTGCGCCTGGTTGAAGGCTTCGCGCACCGCATCCGGGTTCAGCGGCTTGAGCAGATAGTCCTGCAGGCCGCTGGCGACGAGTTCTCGGTACAGGCGCACGTCGTTCACCTGGCCGGTGGCGATCACCGCCGTGCCGGGCTCGCACACCTCCGCCAGCGAGTTGATGTCGTGGATCGGATCGCCCGACTCGGACAGGTCGACGAACAGCACGTTCGGGCTTGAGGAGACCGACAGCGCCTGCACGGCGGTCCGCAGGTTGCCGCGCTGGACCTTGTCGACCGACCAGCCGAAGGCGTGGACGATCGGGCGCAGCGTCTCGATCGAGGCTTCGTCGGTGAGGAAACCGGCGAACGGCTCGGGAGGGGTGGTGCGGTTCGGCATCAGTTCCCCGCCATTCCGCGCACGCCGCCGGGCGACAGCAACTGGGTGCCCCCGCCGCCGCTGGGTGCAGCCTTTCGGTGGGCGTCGATCGCCTTGGTCGCGGTGATCGTATCGGCGAGGCCGCTGCCGGTCTGTCCGCGCACCAGATCGTCGGAATTCGCGACCATCGCCGCCAGGTTGGTGTTGATCGCGCAGCCGTAGTTGGCGTTGGTATGCGCGTCGATCGTGTAGGCGTCGTACGGGTCGTCGCGCGGGCAGTTCGGCACGCTCGCCGTCGCTCGCGACAGGACGACGCGTACCGTACCCGGCGTCACCGCGCCTTGCGTCACCGGCATGCCGTCGGCGAGCAGCAGCCCGTAGCGCGCGACCTCGGCCGCAATCTGCGCACGTGCGCCGCTCCCGCCACCCGACTCATCGATCGCGATGCGGTCGCCGTAGCCGGGCTGGAGCGCGGACATCCAGCCGGCGAGCCGGCTCGCCTCGCCCTCGGCAAGGCCGTAGGGCGTGGTGGCGAGATCGACCGCATAGTCGCTGTGCGACACCACCGGCTGGTGTACCGATTCGATGCCGCGGTTCACCGTGGAGTCGCAGGCGGCGAGGAGCAGGGCGGGGGCGCACAGCGCGACCGCGGCGAGACGCGAGGACATGATCTTCTCCAACGACGGCGTCAAAGGTTGCTGAAGCCCGGCGCGGCGGCCGACTTCTTCTTGCGTCGATCCGCGCGGTTCTCCGGCAGCACCGGCAGGCCGGGACCCGAGGGGAGCGGCGCTCCCGCGACCGGCGCGCCGAGGACGGGTAGCGACGGTGCCAGCGCCGGCACCGGCCGCTGTCCCGTGGCGTCGCTGCGCGCGATACCGCCGAGCAGCACGCGGTCCGCGTCGTTGGGCGCGCGATAGCCATCGGTGGGCAGCGCGATCCGGTTGGCATCGACCGGCTTCACCAGATACGGGGTGATGACGATCACCAGCTCGGTCTCGTTGCGCTGAAACGCATTGGAGCGGAACAGCGAGCCGATGATCGGCAGGTTGGCGAGGAACGGCGCCTGGTCGACCGAATTGTCGTGGCTGTTCGACAGCAGCCCCGCGATCATGAAGCTCTGGCCCGAGCCGAGCTCCACCGTGGTCTCCGCGCGGCGGGTGGTGAGCGCCGGGATGGCGATGTTGTTGAGTTCGACGGCGCCGGTGCTGGTGATCTGCGACACTTCCGGGCGGACGCGCAGCGAAATTCGCCCGTCCGACATCACCGTCGGCGTGTAGGCGAGGCTGACGCCATATTGCTTGTACTCGACGGTGATGCTGCCGATGCCGCCGACGCCGCCCTGACTGATCGGGATCGGGATCTCGCCGCCCGCCAGGAAGGTGCCGGTCTCGCCCGAGACGGCGGTGAGATTCGGGTTGGCGAGCGTGGTCACCTGCCCGTTGCGCTCGCCGAGATCGAGCGAGCCGAGCAGGTCGAGCCCGAGCAGCCGGCCGGCGGCACCCAGCGAAGTGCCGATTTCCGGCCTTCCCGCATTGGTGAAGGCGGTGCCGCCTGCGCCGTCGGTGATCGTGCCCGCTCGGCCCTGGCCGATGTTGAACATGAAGCCGCCGGTGGTGTCACGCGACGTGAGATTGACGCCGATGTTCTTGACGTAGCTGCGGCTGACCTCTGCAATGCGGACCTGGAGATTCACCTGCAACGGCGTCGCGGTCTTCAGCCGGCTGAGCACGCGCGTGTCCTCGCCGACGAACGCCTGGGCGAGCGACTGCGCCTCGGCGATGTCCTCGGGGCTGCGGACGGTGCCGGTCAGCAGCACCATCTTGTTCATGGGTGTGGCGACGATCTGCGCATCGGGCATCGCCAGTGCGAGCATGTCGCCCACGGTGCTGATGTTGTTCCCCACCCGCACCGTGGCCGCGTAGACGGTCGCGCCGCTCTTCGAGGTAGCGTGGATCGTCGTCTCGCCCGGCGCCTTGCCGAACACATAGAGCTGGTGCGCCGAGCGGACCTGAACGTCGGCGATCTTGTCGTCGGCGACGAACACGTCGGTCATCGACGCGGGCAGGGTGATCAGTTCGCCGCGACCGGTGTTCATCTGCACCAGCGGCGGCGACGGGGCCGCGGTCTGCGCCGCGAGCGGTGCGGGCACCGCCACGCCGGACATCAGCGCGGCGATCAGCGCCAGCGGTGCGCCCGGCAGCCTGAGCTTCATGCGCATGTCAGTTTTTCCCCCCGATCGGGACTACGGTGAGCGTGCTGCCGCGGGCGACGCGAACAGAAGGCCCGGTGGGTGTGGCGGACTGACCCGGCGCGACCGGCACGCCCGGCATCATCGGCCCGCTGTTGATCATCGGCGACGCGTTCTGCGGCTTGCCGGGGACCGAGCTGCGCTGGAAGCGCGACACGTCGGCGCCGGTCGAATAGGTGGCGCCGCCTTCGATCGGACGCGCCGCGAGCCGGGCGAGCGCTGCGCGTTCGGCCTTGGGATCGTCGCCGTCCGGCAGGTCCGCGTCGCCGTCGGCGATCGCTTCTTCCAGTTCGGTGCTGTTGTCGGCGAGCGAGCGCAGTGACAGCGACAGCTGGCCGACCGTCTGCGCCACCGCGATCTTCTCGGCGATGCGCGGCGTCGCTTCCAGTGTGACGGTCGAGAAGGCGTCGACCACGGTCTTGCCGTTGTCGTCGACCTGCTTGTCGGTGCGCTGGTCGGTGGCGAGCACGCGCAGGTTGCGCAGCATCGTCTCCGACGCCTTGAGCGGTTCGCCGTCGCCGCCGCCCGTCACGGTCTGGGTGAGGATCAGGTCGACGCGATCGCCCGGGAAGACGAAGCCGCCGACCGAACCCTGCGTCGAGACCGGAACGGTCACCGCGCGCATGCCCGGCGCCAGCGCTGCCGCAAGGAACCCGCGGTCGCCCGGCTTGACCACCGCGCCCTGGGTGATCGGCTGTCCGGCGGGGATCGCATAGCGCACGACGGTGCCGACGAGGTTGCGCGAATCGGACGCCCCTTCGGTGTAGTAGGCGTTGGTCACCAGGTCCTTGGGCCAGGGCTGGAACGCGATCGCACCGGCATCGATGATCGTGCCGACGGGAAGCGCGCGCTTGGCGACCAGGACCTTGGGGCCCTCGACCACGACGGGCTCGCCAGCGGCGGTCGCGACCGGGGTCGGCGCGCCCTGCATGAGGTTGCGGGCCATGAACGCCGTGATCGCCGCGACGAACAGCGCGCCCACCAGGAGAAGGACTTTACGAGAATCCATGAATTCGAGACTTTCTTGTCCGTCGGCGGGGTTGATCCGGCATCATGCAGTCAGCGCAAACTGGTTAAGGATGGGTTCGCGGATCGCCAGCAGCGCGGCCATCACGATCGCCACGCCATAGGGTATCTCCGGAAGTTCTTTCTTTTTCCTCAACAGCTTGTCGCCGAGCATCAGCAGCGTCAGGACGCCGCCGAGCAGCGACATCGCCACCAGCATCCACAGGAGCGGGAACGGCGGCAGCCACAGCGCGAGCGCGCCGATCAGCTTGACGTCGCCGCCACCCATCTGGCCCATCCAGAAGGCGCCGACGAACAGGCCGAACACCAGCACCGCCACCGCCAGCTGGATCGGGACGCCCGGCCACAGCGACACGCCCGTCGCCACCCACCACAGGGGCGCGAGCAGCGCGATCGCCGCATTCTTCCAATTCGCGATCTCACGCGTGCGCACGTCCTCGATGCCGGCGGAGAGCAGCAGCACCACCAGCACGACCAGCAGCGCGGAAAGGAGCGGATGCGTCATGGTTAAGGCCCTAGACGCGGCGGCTTACGAAACCGTAACCGGGATGTATGGCTGCGCACGCCCTGTACCGCCGCGCGATTCCTGCTGCGGCGCGGATCACCCGATGGCACGCGCCCGACGGATGGGCGCACCGCCGCTTCGACTGGCCCGCCGCCCCTGGGCGGCGGCAGCGCGGGGCGATGCTGTTCCAGGTCGGCCGCGGCGACGTGTTCGAGAAATATCTGGAGAGCTTCGCCCACTGGCGCGCGCGCGGCTGGTCGATCACCAGCTTCGACTGGCGCGGGCAGGGTGGATCGGGTCGGCTGACCGACGATCCGCACTGCGGCCACATCGAGTCGTTCGACGCCTATGTCGATGATCTCGCCGCCTTCGTCGCCGAGTGGCGGGCGGAGAATGCCGGGCCGCACGTGCTGGTCGGCCATTCGATGGGCGGGCATCTGGTGCTGCGCGGGCTGGCCGAGGGGCGAGTCGCGGCCGACGCGGCGGTGCTGGTCGCGCCGATGCTCGGGCTGAAGGCGCCGATCGGCCCGCGCTTCGGCGAGCGCGCCGCGCGGCTGCTCGCCGCCCTCGGCCGGCCGACGCGGCGGGCATGGGGCAGCAACGAGCGCCCCTTCACCCGCGCCGCGCGGCAGAGCCTGCTGACCGGCGACCGGGAGCGCTACGAGGACGAACTGTGGTGGCTCGGCGCCAATCCCGACACCCGCACCGGGCCGCCGAGCTGGCGCTGGGTGGTGGATGCGTTCCGCTCGACCCGCGAACTGGCGGAGAGCCCGGCGCTGGCCCGCCTGAGCGTGCCGGTACAGCTGCTGGTTGCGGAGCGCGACGCGCTGGTCGACCCTCGCGCCGCGCTCGCCGTGGCGGAGCGGCTCGGCCGCGCGACGCTGGTCCGATTCGGGCCGGAGGCGCGGCACGAGCTGCTGCGCGAAACCGATGCGGTGCGCGATCGCGCGATCCACGCGATCGACACCTTCCTCGACGACGCCCTGGCATGACACGGCGAATCGCGATCGTCGGCGCCGGAATGGCCGGTGCGAGCCTTGCCGCGCTGCTCGCGGGCGAGGACCGGGTGGTGCTGCTCGAGGCGGAGGCGCATCCCGGCTACCATGCCACCGGGCGCTCCGCGGCCTTCTGGTCGGAGACCTACGGCGGGCCGGGCGTGCAGCCGCTGACCAGCGCCTCGGGACCGTTCCTCCACGCGCCGCCGCCCGAGTTCGGCGGCGCGAGCTTCCTCAGCGCCCGCGGCGAACTGAGGATCGCGCCGGCCGGCGACCCTGCACCGCTCGATGCGTTCGCCGCCGAGTTCGCGGGCTCGGGAATTGCGATGGTGCGCGAGGATGCCGCCAGGCGGGTTCCGGGCCTGTGCGGCGGCTGGCAGGGGCTGTGGATGCCGAGCTGCGCCGACATCGACGTCGCGCGGCTGCATGCCGCCTATTTGGCACGCGCGCGGCGGCTGGGCGCCGAGCTGCGCTGCGACGCGGCGCTGGTGGAGGCCACGCGCGCCGACTGGATGTGGCGGTTGCGGCTCTCGGACGGGGCGATCCTCACTGCCGACGTGCTGGTCGACGCGGCGGGCGCCTGGGCCGATCGCGTTGCGCGGATCGCGGGCGCGAGACCGGTCGGCATCCAGCCCTATCGCCGAACGATGGTGCAGGTGCGCGTCGATCCGCCCGCACCGGCCGATCTGCCGGTGGTGATGGACGCGGCCGGCGGTTTCTATTTCAAGCCCGAGCCGGGTGGACGCGTGTGGCTGACCCCGCACGACGAGACGCCGGTCGACCCGGGCGACGTCGCCGCGGAGGAACTCGACGTGGCGGTCGCGATCGATCGCATGCAGCGGGTGGTCGACTGGCGGATCGAGGCGGTCGAGCGGCGCTGGGCGGGCTTGCGCAGCTTCGCGCCCGATCGGCTGCCGGTCTATGGCTGGGACCCGAAGGTCGAGGGGTTGTTCTGGTGCGCCGGCCAGGGCGGCTTCGGCATCCAGACCGCGCCGGCCGGCGCCGCGCTATGTGCGGCGCTGCTGGGGCGGGGCGCGATGCCCGAGGGCGTCGATCCCGACCTCTATCGACCCGATCGCTTCGGCTGAGTCGTCTCAGGCGGCGGCGGTGGTGCGTCCCGCCGCGATCGCCGCGTCGCTCGCCAGCTTGTCGGCGCGCTCGTTCTCCGGATGGCCGGCATGGCCCTTCACCCACACCCACTGGATCTGGTGCGGCTTGGCGGCGGCGAGCAGCGCCTGCCACAGCTCGGCGTTCTTGACCGGCTTCCTGTCGGCGGTCTTCCAGCCGTTCTTCTGCCAGCCTTTGATCCACTTGGTGAGCCCGTCCATCACGTAGCGGCTGTCGGTCGACAGCGTCACCCGGCACGGGCGCTTCAAGGCGTTCAGCCCCTCGATCGCCGCCATCAGCTCCATGCGGTTGTTGGTGGTGTGCGCCTCGCCGCCCGACATCTCGCGCTCATGCTCGCCCGAGCGGATCACCACACCCCAGCCGCCGCGGCCCGGATTGCCCTTGCACGCACCGTCGGTGAAGAGTTCGACGGGGGTCAGTTCGGTCATGCAAACGCGTTCCTGTTGTTCTCGTACCAGTCGAGCCGCCGCAGATAGGCGAGCGGGTCCTTGCGGGTCACCAGCGCGTCGGCCGGCGTGTTGATCCAGTCCCAGGCGCGGGTCAGCAGGAAGCGCAGGCACGCGCCCTCCGCCAGCACCGGCAGCGCCGCGCGCTCCGCGTCCGACAGGCCGAAGCCCTCCCGATACCCCTCCAGCAACGCGCGGCCCACCGCCGGGTCGAGCGGCGTGCCGGCGCCGTCGAAGCTCCACGCGGAGTGCATCACCGCCAGGTCGTAGGCGCGCACATCGGTGCAGGCGAAATAGAAGTCGATCAGGCCGGTCACCCGGTCGCCGAGCATCAGCACGTTGTCGGGAAACAGGTCGGCATGGATCGCGCCGACCGGCAGGTCGCCGGGCCACGCGCCCACCACACGGTCGAGCGCACCCGCGACCCGATCGCGCAGGCCCGGCTGGATACCGTCGAGCCCCGGCGCGCACTGCTCGAACAGCTGGGGCCAGACGGCGACGCCCATGCTGTTGGCGCGCACGGGCGCGAAATCGGCGAGCGCGGCGTGCATCCGCGCCATCGCCTCGCCGCCGGCGCGGGCCTGGTTCGGGGTCGGCTGGCTGAGCGAGACGCCCGACAGGAACTCGATCAGGCAGGCGGGACGCCCCTCCAGCGTCTGGATCACCGTGCCGGTGCGGTCGGGCAGCGCGCGCGGCACCGGGTTGCCGGCATCGGCCAGCCGGTCGATCATCGCGAAGAAGAAGGGCAGGTCGCCCGCATCCACGCGCTTTTCGTACAGCGTCAGGATGAACCGGCCGCGCGTGGTGTCGACCAGATAGTTGGAATTCTCGACCCCTTCGGCGATCCCCTTGGCGGAGACCAGCGCGCCCACGTCATAGCGCGCGAGGAAGGCGCCGAGCGCCTCCGCCGAAACCTGCGTGTAGACTGCCACCGGTCAGGCGGCGGCTTCGAGGCCGCGGGGCAGCTTGAAGGTCAGCGTCTCGCGAGTCATCTCGACCTCGCGCTCGGTGATCGCGAACCGCTCGGCGAGCCGCTCCACCACTTCGCGCACCAGCATCTCGGGTGCCGACGCACCGGCGGTGAGGCCGAGCGAGCCGACTCCCTCCAGCCACGCAAAGTCGATGTCATCGCCGCGCTGGATCAGGTGCGCGGTCGTGCCCTCGCGCTCCGCGACCTCGACCAGCCGCAGCGAGTTAGAAGAGTTGGGGGCGCCGATCACCAGCACCAGGTCGCACGACGATGCGATCGCCTTGACTGCGGCCTGGCGGTTGGAGGTGGCGTAGCAGATGTCGTCCGCCTTGGGCGCGACGATCGCGGGGAACCGGCGCTGGAGCGTCGCCATGATGTCCGCGGTGTCGTCGACCGACAGCGTCGTCTGGGTGAGGAAGGCGAGGTGGCTCGGATCGGCCGGCTCGACCGTCTCGGCATCCGCGACCGTCTCGATCAGCGTCATCTGACCCGGCGGTACCTGGCCGAAGGTGCCGATCACCTCGGGATGGCCGGCGTGGCCGACGAACAGGATGTGGTGGCCGGACCCGACCAGCCGCTCGGCCTGGCGGTGAACCTTCGACACGAGCGGGCAGGTGGCGTCGAGATACTCCAGCCCGCGGTCCTGCGCCTCGACCGGCACCGACTTGGGCACGCCGTGGGCGGAGAACACGACCGGCACGCCCTCGGGCACTTGGTCGAGCTCCTCGACGAACACCGCGCCCTTCGCCTTCAGCGTGTCGACGACGAACTTGTTGTGGACGATCTCGTGCCGGACATAAACCGGCGCGCCGTGCTTCTCGATCGCGAGCTCGACGATGCGGATCGCGCGGTCGACTCCGGCGCAGAAGCCGCGCGGGGCGGCGATCAGCAGATCGAGGGCGGGCTTGGCGGTCGACGGGCTGGCGGGATCGGTCATCGCCCCGGCATCTACGCGATTGCTTGCGCGCTTGAAAGGCGGTTCCTATGCTGGCGGCGGTCCGGGTCGGCGCGTCAGCGACGGCCCGTTCGTCGTGAAAGGTGTACCCCCCGTGATCGTCCGAACGCTCGCTGTTTCCGCTGTCGCGCTCCTCGCCCTCGCCGGGTGCAGCCGTAAAGGCGAGATCGACGTGACCCGCGGCGTCGGCATCACCACCGTGCGCTCCGCCTGCCCGGCGACCGGCGTGCCGGCCGGTACCGGCGACATCACGCTGTTCGATCCCGCCGGCAGCCGTCTGGCGAGCGCGATCGACGTCACCGCGACGATCACCAACGTGCGCGCCACCTGCAACGACGCGGGCGACGACATCGTCTCGACGGTCACCTTCGACATCCAGGCGCGCCGTACCCGCACCGACGCCGCGCGCCAGGTCGATCTCCCCTATTTCCTGACGGTGGTCCGCGGCGGGTCGCAGGTGGTGGCCAAGCGGGTCAACCACACCGCGCTGAGCTTCGCCGCGGGGGAGGCGCGCGCGCAGGCGCAGGGCAGCGCCACGGCGGTCGTCCAGCGCTCGGCCGCGACCCTGCCGCAGGAGATCCGCGACCAGATCACCCGCCGCCGCAAGGCCGGCGAGCAGGATGCCGCGACCGATCCGCTGTCGACCCCGGAAGTGCGCCAGGCGGTGCTCAACGCCTCGTTCGAGGCGCTGGTCGGCTTCCAGCTGACCCAGGACCAGCTGCGCTACAACGCCACGCGCTGATTCGACGCGCTTCGCCGCGTGGCCGATTGACTCGGCCAAGCGGCCGAGCCACAGCGAGCGGGTCGATGGCCGGCAACGGCCAAGGGCACGCGCGGGAGAGCGCCGCCGGTCTTCGAGGCCGCATGCGGCCGCCGAAGGAGCAACCGCCCCGGAATCTCTCAGGCAAACGGGACCGCGCGCGTCGACGACACTCTGGAAAGCGCATCGGCACGCCGATGCCACCGAAGGGGTAAGCGCGGACCGCCCGTGCGAAAGCTCTCAGGTTCCGTGACAGAGGGGGCGGCGAGGATGCGGGGAGGCCCGCGCCGTCGTCGTGCCTGACCTGCCGGAGACTGCGGATGAGCGACCTTTCCCCCAACGACGCGACCGACACCGACGGCGTCGAGCCGATCGCCCCCGCGCTGCTGCCGCTCGACGCCTGGCACCGCGCCCAGGGCGGCCGGATGGTGCCCTTCGCCGGCTACGAGATGCCGGTGCAGTACGAAGGCATCATGGCCGAGCATCTGTGGACCCGCGAGCATGCCGGGCTGTTCGATGTCAGCCACATGGGCCAGCTGCTGTTCACGGGCGAAGGCGTGGCGGAGGCGCTGGAAGCGCTGCTGCCGGGCGACCTCCAGGCGCTCGGGCCCAATCGCATGCGCTATTCGCTGCTGCTCGCCGACAACGGCGGCATCCTCGACGACCTGATGGTGACCTGCCTGCCCGAGGCGCACCCGTTCGGTGAGGCGGGCGAGCCGGCCCCGGCGGGCGACGCCTTCTACATGGTCGTCAACGGCGCCACCAAATACGACGACCTCGGCCACCTGCGCGAGGCGCTGGCCGATTCGATCACCATCAACCACCTCGAAGAGCGCGCGCTGCTCGCGCTGCAGGGGCCGGAAGCCGTCGCCACGCTCGCGCGGCTCGTCCCCGGCGTCGACGCCTTGCGCTTCATGACCGCGGGTGCGTTCGAATGGTCCGGCCACGCGCTGTGGATCAGCCGCTCGGGCTACACGGGTGAGGACGGCTGCGAGATCTCGCTGCCCGCCGAGGCCGCCGAGGCGTTCGCCGCCGCGCTGGTTGCCGAGCCGGAGGTCCAGCCGATCGGCCTGGGCGCGCGCGACTCGCTGCGCCTGGAGGCCGGGCTGCCGCTGTACGGCCACGACCTCGACGAAGAGACCACGCCGATCGCCGCCGATCTGGGTTTCGCGCTGTCGAAGCGCCGCCGCGAGCAAGGCGGCTTCCCCGCTGCCGAGCGCATTCTGGCCGAGCGTGCCGAGGGTTCGGCGACCAAGCGCGTCGGCCTGCGCGTCGACGGCCGCCAGCCGGTGCGCGAGGGCGCGACCGTCGTCGACGAGACCGGCGCGACCGTCGGCCGCGTCACCTCGGGCGGCTTCGCGCCGAGCGTCGGCGCGCCGATCGCGATGGCCTACGTGCCCGCCGCGCTTGCGGTCGCCGGCACCGCCGTCACCCTGTCCCAGCGCGGCAAGGCGCATCGCGCCGAAGTCGTGCCCATGCCTTTTGTCCCCCACCGTTACGTCCGCTGAGGAGCGCCGTCGATGAGCCGTTATTTCACCGAAGAACATGAATGGGTCGAGGTCGACGGCGAGGTCGCGACCGTCGGCATCACCGAATATGCCCAGAGCCAGCTGGGCGACATCGTGTTCGTCGAAGTTCCCGAGGAAGGCCGCGCGCTGTCCAAGGGCGACGATGCCGCGGTGGTCGAGTCGGTGAAGGCCGCCTCCGACGTCTACACCCCGGCCTCTGGCACCGTGCTCGAGGGCAACCCCGCGCTCGAGGCGAACCCGGCGCTGGTCAACGAGGATCCGGAAGGCGAGGGCTGGTTCTTCCGCCTGACGCTGTCCGATTCGTCCGAGCTCGACGGGCTGATGGACGCGGACAAGTACGCGGCGTTCGTCGCCAAGCTCTGATCTTTCTCCCGATGCCGCGGGCGCGCTCCGGCTGCGCCCGCGGCTCGAACCCCCGGGCGGGGTGACGCCCCGCGAAGGAACGCCATGCGCTACTTGCCGCTTACGCCCGACGATCGGACTGCGATGCTCGCAGCCGTCGGCGCGCCCTCGATCGACGCGCTGTTCGCCGACGTGCCCGAGGCGGCACGGCTCGACGGGCCGGTGCCCGGCCTGCCCAACCACGCCAGCGAACTCGCGGTCGAGCGCCAGCTCTCCACCCTCGCCGCCAAGAACCTGGCCGCCGGCGCGGCGCCGTTCTTCCTGGGCTGCGGCGCCTATCGCCATCATGTCCCGGCCAGCGTCGACCATCTGATCCAGCGTGGCGAGTATCTCACCGCCTACACGCCCTATCAGCCGGAAATCGCGCAGGGCACGCTGCAGATGCTGTTCGAGTTCCAGACGCAGGTCGCGCAGCTGCTCGGCTGCGACGTGGCGAACGCGTCGATGTACGACGGCTCGACCGCCTGCTGGGAAGCGATCACGATGGCGCGGCGGGTCACCCGCCGCGGCAAGGCGATCCTGTCGTCGGGTCTGCACCCGCACTACGTCTCGGTCGCCAAGACGATGGCGAAGTTCACCGGCGACGTGCTGGAGACCTCCGCGCCCAAGCTCACCGCCGACACCGATGCCGAGGCGCTGATCGCCGCGATCGACGGCGACACCTCGTGCGTGGTGGTTCAGTACCCCGACATCCTCGGCCGCATTCCGGACCTGCGCCCGATCGCCGATGCGGCGCACGCCAACAAGGCGCTGCTGATCGCCGTCGTCACGGAGCCGGTGGCGCTGGGCGCGATCGCCTCGCCAGGCGAGTTGGGTGCCGACATCGTCGTCGGCGAAGGCCAGTCGCTGGGCGTCGGCCTGCAGTTCGGCGGCCCCTACGTCGGCCTGTTCGCCTGCTCGGACAAGCTGGTGCGCCAGATGCCGGGGCGGCTGTGCGGCGAGACCGTGGATGCCGAGGGCAAGCGCGGCTTCGTGCTGACGCTGTCGACCCGCGAGCAGCACATCCGCCGCGAAAAGGCGACGTCGAACATCTGCACCAACTCCGGGCTGTGTGCGCTCGCCTTCTCGATCCACATGACGCTGCTGGGCGAGACGGGCCTGCGTCAGCTTGCGGCGAGCAACCATGCGCGCGCTTCGGCGGCCGCCGACCGGCTGGCGAAGGTGCCGGGCATCGAGCTGGTCAACACCAGCTTCTTCAACGAGTTCACGCTCAAGCTGTCGAAGGAAGCGCGTCCGGTCGTCCGCACGCTGGCCGACAGGGGCGTGCTCGCGGGCGTGTCGCTCGGCCGGCTCTATCCGGGCGAGGCGGAGCTCGCCAACGGTCTGGTGGTGGCGGTGACCGAGACGGTGACTGCGGAAGATATCGAGACGCTCGCGACCGAGCTCGAAGAGGTGCTGGCATGACGATCAACCAGAGCGGCTGGCGCCCCGAGATGGGCGGCGGCGAAGCGGCCGGGCAGGCGACCTTCACCGGCAACCGCGCGCTGATGCTCGAAGAGCCGCTGCTGTTCGAGATCGGCTCGGCCGATACGACCGGCGTCGACTTCGACGAAGCGCCGCAGGCGACGTCGCGGCTCGGCGGCATGGAGCGCAAGGAGCCGATCGGCCTCCCGGGCCTGTCGGAACCGGAGGCGGTGCGCCACTACACGCGCCTCAGCCGTCAGAACTATGCCATCGACCTGGGCCTGTTCCCGCTCGGCTCGTGCACGATGAAGCACAATCCGCGCCTCAACGAGCGCATGGCGCGGCTGCCGGGCTTTGCCGACATCCACCCGCTCCAGCCGATCGACACGGTGCAAGGCGCGCTGGCGCTGATCCACCAGCTCGCGCATTGGCTGGTGACGCTGACCGGCATGGACTCGGTCGCGATGAGCCCCAAGGCGGGCGCGCATGGCGAGCTGTGCGGCATCCTCGCGATCCGCGCGGCGCTGGAAGCGAAGGGCGAGGGCCACCGCAAGGTGATCCTGGTGCCCGAGAGCGCCCACGGCACCAACCCGGCGACGGCGGCCTTTGCGGGCTTCAAGGTCGAGGACATTCCCGCCACCGCCGAAGGGCGCGTCGACCTGGAGGCGCTGAAGGCGCGGCTCGGGCCGGACGTCGCGGGCGTGATGATCACCAACCCGAACACCTGCGGCCTGTTCGAGCGCGACATGCGCGCGATCAGCGACGCGGTCCATGCGGCGGGCGGCTACGTCTATTGCGACGGCGCCAACTTCAACGCGATCGTCGGCCGGGTGCGTCCCGGCGACCTGGGCGTCGATGCGATGCACATCAACCTGCACAAGACCTTCTCCACCCCGCACGGCGGTGGCGGGCCGGGTTCGGGGCCGGTGGTGTTCTCCGCGGCGCTCACGCCCTATGCGCCGCTGCCCTTCGTCGAGAAGGATGGCGATCGCTACGCGCTGGTCGAGGAAGAGACCGCTGGCGAGCATCATGCCGGCAGCTTCGGCCGCATGGTCGCTTTCCACGGCCAGATGGGCATGTTCACCCGTGCGCTGAGCTACATCCTTAGCCACGGCGCCGATGGCCTGAAGCAGGTGTCCGAGGACGCGGTGCTCAACGCCAACTACGTGCTGCGCCAGCTGGAGGACGTGCTCGACGCGCCGTTCGGCGGCAGCGGCCCGTGCATGCACGAGGCGCTGTTCTCCGACGAGGGGCTGGCCGAGGGCTTCACCACGCTCGACGTGGCCAAGGGACTCATCGACGAGGGCTATCACCCGATGACGATGTACTTCCCGCTGGTCGTCCACGGCGCGATGCTGGTCGAGCCGACCGAGACCGAGTCGAAGGCGGCGCTCGACCAGTTCATCGGCGCGCTGCGCTCGGTGGCGGAACGTGCCAAGGCCGGCGACCAGGCGCTGAAGGGCGCGCCGCACTTCGCGCCGCGCCGTCGCCTCGACGAGACCCAGGCCGCCCGCAAGCCGGTGCTGCGCTGGAAGGCGCCGGCCTGATCTTTGTTCCTGCGCCGGCAGGAGCCCCGGATCGCAGGCGATACGCCTGACGGCCCTGGGCTCCCGCTTGCGCCGGAGTGCTGGACGTTGTGCGCAGCGTCCTGCCGCCCGGTCCTTCCCGTGACGTGGGGCTAGCACGAGATTTGCTGTCGACCTCCCGAGCAGGAGGTGGCGTCCCGCAACGGCGGGGAACCGGCCGCGCCGGGGCTACGTTGTTCCGAGCATAGTTCACGCTCCGTTCAACTCGATAGTGCGATCGGTGCGCCAGATTCTTCGGGGAGATTTCCCATGTTTTCGAAGCGCATACGCACCCTCGCGCTCCTCGCCGCGGCCGGTCTGGGCCTCGGCGCCTGCACTTATGGCGACGGCGGATACGGCTATAGCGGCGTCTCGCTCGGCTACGGGTCGGGCGGATATTATGATCCGTACTACGGCAGCAGCTACTACGGCAGCGGGTTCGGGTCGCCGTACTGGGGCTGGTACGACAACTTCTATTATCCGGGCACCGGCTATTACGTCTACGACCGCTATCGCCGTCCGCACCGCTGGACCGACAGCCAGCGCCGCTATTGGGCGCAGCGCCGTCAGGGGTGGCGCGGGCACGATCGCGATCGTCCGCGCAACAACTGGGGCGACTTCCGTCCAGGCGATGGGCGTCCGGGCGACGGGCGTCCGGGAACGCGGCCGTGGCGTCCCGGTGAGGGCCGGCCCGGCGTCCGCCCCGATCGGCCGGGAGAGGGCCGGCCGGGTGTTCGTCCCGGTCGCCCGGGCGGAGAACGGCCCGGCGCGCGTCCGGGGCGCGGGGAATGGCGTCCGGGAGTCCGTCCGGGCCGCCCGGGTGAATGGGTGCCCAGGTCGCGGCCGCAGCAGGAGAACGCCCGTCCGGGCGTCCAGCGCCCGGACCGCCCCAATGGCGGTCAATGGCGCCGACGCGAGGGCAGCCAGGCGACCCCCGGCGCCCGGCCGGGCCGCAGCTGGGGCAACCAGGGTGGCCGACCCGGCCCGCGGTGGGGTGGACAGAGCGGTCGCTCGGGCGGGCCGCGCTCCAGCGGTCGCCGCGGACCGCGCCCGCAGTAAGCCTGCGCCTTGACGGCGACTAGTTCGCCGTCAGGACCCGCCGGAACGGGGCGTCGCTGCCGTCGACGTCCTCGCCCGGCGGCAGGCCGATCAGGTCGCGCAGCAGCGGGTAGACGTCGACGTTGTCGAATGCCGGGATCGTGCGGCCGCGGGCGAACGCGGGTCCGTTGGCGACGAACAGCGCCGCCATCTCCGGCGCCATGTTGTCGAAGCCGTGGTTGCCGCCGCTCTGCGCCGCCTTGGGCGCGGTCGCGAGCACCTGCCACCCGGTCTCGGCGAGGCACAGGATCGCGGGCACGCGCGGGTTGCGGCCGTAGTGAAAGCGCGCCGGGATCTCGCCCTTCCGCCAGCATTGCATGTGGTCGTGGTGGCCGAGCAGCGCCTTCTCCACCGCGGCCGTCTGGCCGGGGAGCGGGGTGAGGCTGGCGTAGGGCCCGGCCTCGACGACATGGTAGCGCGCGGGATCGGCGAGCGTGTCGAGCGCCACGACGCGCGTGCTGCTGGTGGCGGCCATGCCGTGGTCGGCGACGATCACCAGATTGGCCGGCTGGCCGAGCGCGGCGAGCCCGTCGACCAGCGCGCCGACCGAGGCGTCGACCCCGGCGATGGCTTCGTCGACCTGTGGGGACGCGGGGCCGAAGCGGTGGCCGGCGGTGTCAACCGCCTCGAAATAGAGCGTCAGCAACCGCGGGCGGATCGCGGCGGGGCGGCGGAGCCAGTCGAGCACGCCGTTGACGCGCTGGGTCGGGCCGATCGCCTCGTTATACTGCTGCCAGTCCGACGGGCGGGTGCCGCCGCTCAACGCGTGCGGCCATTCCGCGGCGCGCGTGCCGCCGATCGCGACGTTGGATCCCGGCCAGAACTGCGTGGCGGTGCGGATGCCCGCCCGTTCGGCGGCGACCCAGATCGGCTCCGCGCCGTTCCACCATGTCGGGTCGTCGGTCGCCATCGTGAAGACGTCGGCCGGGTCGGCGGGATTCTCCATGCGATTGGCGACGATGCCGTGGCGGTCGGGCCGCACGCCGGTCACGAGCGTCCAGTGGTTGGGAAAGGTCTTCGACGGAAACGACGGGCGCATCGGCCCCGTCACCCCGGTGGCCGCCAGTCGCGAGAGCACCGGCGTCACGCCGCGGCCGAGATAATCGGGGCGGAAGCCGTCGATCGACACCAGGATGGTGACCGGCGCGCGATCCTCGGAGGGCGCGGCGACTGCCGCCGGGGCGGGAGCCGGTGCGAGGGCCGGCGGCGGCGGGGTCTGCGCACAGGCGGTGAGCGCGGCGGCAGCGAGCAACGCGGCGACGAAGCGGGGTTTCGACATGCCCGGCCTCTCGCGCCGTTGCGCGGCAGGATTATGACAGTCGAGGTTTTTCCGGGCGATTTCCGCAGCATGGGGTTTCGTGCCCCTGCGCAGGCAGGGGCCCAGAGCCCAGCGTAACCGGGGCTGCGTATGGGGCCCTGGGCTCCCGCCTGCGCGGGAGCACCGCAGTGCGTGGCAGGGGCGGCTCAGACCATCGGCCACGCCGCTCCCCGTCACACGTTGAAGCGGAACAGCATCACGTCGCCGTCGTGGACGACATATTCCTTACCTTCCTGACGCAGCTTGCCCGATTCGCGCGCGCCGGCTTCGCCCTTGCAGGCGACATAGTCGTCGAACGCGATCGTTTCGGCGCGGATGAAGCCGCGTTCGAAGTCGGTGTGGATCTCGCCGGCCGCCTGCGGGGCCTTGGCGCCCGCCTCGACGGTCCAGGCGCGCGCTTCCTTGGGGCCGACGGTGAAGAAGGTCAGCAGGTTGAGCAGCTTGTAGCCGGCGCGGATGACGCGGGCGAGGCCGGTTTCGGTCAGCCCCAGGTCGCTCAGGAACTCCTGTCGGTCGGCAGGCTCCATCGTCGCGATCTCGGCCTCGATCGCGGCGGAGACGACCACGGCCTGCGCGCCCTCGGCCGCGGCCTTTTCGAACACCGTGGCGGAGAGCGCGTTGCCCTCGGCCGCGTCCTCTTCGTTCACGTTGCAGACGTAGAGCACCGGCTTGGCGGTGAGCAGCTGCGCCTGAGCGAACACGCGCGCTTCCTCGTCGTCCTTGGGTTGGGTCAGGCGTGCGGGCTTGCCCTCGCGCAGCAGGTCGAGCGCCTGGCCGAGCACCGAGGCGCCGATCTTGGCCTCCTTGTCGCCCTGCTGGCCCTTCTTGACGAGGTTGGGGACGCGCTTTTCCAGGCTTTCGAGGTCGGAGAGCATCAGCTCCGTCTCGACCGTTTCGGCGTCGGCGATCGGATCGACCTTGTTGTCGACGTGCTGGATGTCGTCGTTCTCGAAGCAGCGCAGCACATGGACGATCGCGTCCACCTCGCGGATGTTGCCCAGGAACTGGTTGCCCAGGCCCTCGCCCTTGGACGCGCCGCGCACCAGGCCGGCGATGTCGACGAAGCCCAGCTGGGTCTCGATGATCTTCTGCGATCCGGCGATCGCGGCGAGCTGGTCGAGCCGCGCGTCGGGGACCGCGACGTTGCCGACGTTGGGCTCGATGGTGCAGAACGGATAGTTCGCCGCCTGCGCCGCTGCCGTCTGGGTCAGCGCGTTGAAAAGGGTGGACTTGCCGACGTTCGGAAGCCCGACGATGCCGCAGCGGAAACCCATGTCCGGTTCTTCGATCCCGTTGGTGAAGGTGAAGCCCGCCGCATAGGCGGTTCGGGCTCCGTTGACCAGATGGGCTTGCGACACCCGTAGGGGCGAGGCGGGTGGAGCGGCCTTCCGAAGAATCCGTTCGTGCTGAGGTGGGGGTGAGCTTGCCGAAGCGCCGTATCGAAGCACCGGTGGCGATCCTTCGATACGCCACTTCGACTGCGCTCAATGGCACCTCAGGACGAACGGGGCGGGGGGAGTCTCCTACGCCTTCTTGGCGGCCTTTTTGCGCTTGGTCGTCGCCTTGGGCGCTTCGCTGTCGCGCGACAGCAGCAGGATCGCGCCGACCGCAAGCCCGCCGATGCCGATCCCGGCGACGGTGGCCCAAGTCAGGGCGCGCTGCCGCTGGCGCTCGGTCTCAGCCGTGTGGGCCGCGGCGCGTGCGGTGGTCTCGGCTAGCGCGGGCGGCGGCGGCGGCGGCGCCTGGCGCGGATATGGCGACTGGTTGGCATCGGGAACAGGTGGCGTGTGGCTCATGGGCGGGTCTTCCGGTCGGAGGGAGAGGTGGGGGCGGGGAGGCTTATTGGTAGCCGCCCTCTTCCTCGCGCTCCTCGGCCGCCTCGGCCTGCGCGTCCTCCAGTTCCTCGGCGTCCTGCGCGTCGGCCGGCGTGTCGTTCGGGTTCGGGTCCTGGATCATGATCGGGTCCTTTCGGCTGCGAATGCCCGTTCAACCGCCCAGCCCGCCGCGGCGTTCCCGCTTACCAGCGGTAGTTGAAGCTCACGCTGATCCGCTCGCCCTTGCCGGCATGGGGCATCACCTCGTGCCGCAGCCAGCTTTCCCACAACAGGATGGTGCCGGGCTCGGGGTTCACCTCGACGAAGGTGGCGAGGTTGTCGGGCGCGTCGGGGCGGCGCGGCGGCGCGGCCATCAGCCGGGCGAGGCGCGGGTCTTCGAGCTTGAGGCCCCCGGCACCCTCGGGCACCGCGACATAGACGGTGCCGGAGACGACGCTGTGCGGGTGGATGTGCCCCGAATGGCCGCCGCCGGGCTTGAGCAGGTTGACCCACAGGCTGTCGAGCTTGAGCTTGCGCCCGCCCAGATCCATCGCACACGCCTCGGCAAAGCGCGCGACGTGGCGGTCGAGCAGCCGCTTCAGGTCCGCGAAGGCCGGGTCGCGGATCGGCAGGTCGTCGAGCGAGGCATAGCTGGTGTAGCCGCGATAGCGATGCTCACGCGACCAGCGCCTGCCGGCCATGTCGTCCTCGGCGAGCGCGCGAACGCTGTCCTCCAGCTCGGCGATCAGCTCGGGCTGGTCGAGCTGCTCCTGATAAAGCGGCGTGGTGAAGAGGTGGCGCACGGGCATGGGGGCTCCTGAGTTAGGTCGGCATGTAAGGCCCACCCGCTCGTCTCGAATAGGGATCGAGCTTGTCGAGAGCCCGTATCGAGAGAGCGCCGGCCGGTCTCTCGATACGCCGTCTCGACAGGCTCGACGGCTACTCGAGACGAACGGAAAGGGAGGGTGGCGGAGGGCCAGGATGTCGGCCCGCCTAATCCCGCTGCAGCCGCAGCGCGACCTCGTTCATGAAGCGGACGTCGTCGCCGCGCGCGAGCCATTCGGCCTCGGCCGCCACCGCGCCCAGCATATCCGACAGGTCGTCGATCTCGGCCTTGGCATAGTTGCCGAGCACATATCCGGTCACCCGGTCCTTGTGTCCCGGATGGCCGATGCCCAGCCGCACGCGGCGATAGCCGTTGCCGATGTGCTGGTCGGTCGAGCGCAGCCCGTTGTGTCCGGCGGCACCCCCGCCGATCTTCACCTTGACCTTGAACGGCACCAGGTCGAGCTCGTCGTGGAACAGCGTCACGTCCTCGGGCGCCAGCTTGTAGAAGCGCATCGCCTCGCCGACGGCGCGGCCGCTCTCGTTCATATAGGTGCCGGGCTTGAGCAGCAGCAGTTTCTCGCTGCCGATGCGGCCTTCTTGCACCCAGCCCTGGAACGCCTTCTTCGGCGGGGTGAAGCCGTGCACCTCGCCGATCGCATCGACGGCCATGAAGCCGACGTTGTGGCGCTGCATCGCGTGTTGCGGGCCCGGATTCCCCAGGCCGACCCAGAGCTGCATGGCTGTCTCCGAGAAGGTCGCTTCAAAAGAACATCGCCCCCGCAACGGGTTGCGGAGGCGATGCTGTCTTTACCGGTGTTGGAAAAGGGAAGGGCTCAGGCGCCCTCTGCCTCGTCCGCAACTTCGGTCTGGGTGTCGCCTTCGCTCGACTTGAGCGCCGACGGCGCCACGATCGTCGCGATGGTGAAGTCGCGATCCTCGATCGCCGACTGCGCGCCCTGGGGCAGCGTCACCGCGGAGATGTGGATCGAATCGCCGACTTCGGCGCCCTTCAGCGAAACCTCGACCTGGTCGGGGATGCTCGCCGCGTCGACCACCAGCTCCAGCTCGTGACGGACGATGTTCAGAACACCGCCGCGCTTGATGCCGGGGGCCTCTTCCTCGTCGGTGAACACGACGGGCACCTGGACGGTGACGGTCGAATGCTCGCCGATGCGCAGGAAGTCGACGTGCACCGGCTGGTCGGTGACGGGGTCGAAGGTCACGTCCTTGGGCAGCGTGCGGATCGAGGAACCGCCGGCATCGACCATCACGACCGAGTTCATGAAGTGGCCGGTCATCAGCAGGCGCATCAGCTCGCGCCCGTTGACGTGGATCGGGGTCGGTTCTTCCTTGTTGCCGTAGATCACGGCGGGCACGCGGCCTTCACGACGAAGCGAACGGGAGGCTCCCTTGCCAACCCGATCGCGCGTCTCGGCCGACAGCGTAAGCTGGTCGCTCATCACAGTCTCCGTATTGCGCTTGGTTCCAGTTTCGTCGACCGGGCCTCCAGGGATGACCCCGGCACGACAAGGGCGCGCGAATAGGCGAACGTGCGCCGAAACGCAAGTGAACCGCCGCCGCGCGCAGCGGCCGTTACTTCTTGAGCACGTCCAGGGCCGCCGCCGTCAGCGCCTCCGTCGCAGTCCCGATCACCGCCTCGGCGTCGGGCGCCCAGGTGGCGCTGTGCAGCGAGGGAAGCTCGGCGGTGCCGCCCTCGGCCGCGGCCCATTTGTCGGCGGGAACGCCGCCCACCCAGAAGATCATGCTCCCGATCGACTTGTCGGCCAGATAATAGCGGCTGAAATCCTCGCCGCCCATCGTCGCGGGGACGTCGCGCACCCGCGCCTCGCCGAAGCGCTGGGTGAACAGCGTACGCAGCTCGCCCGACAGCGGCTCGGTGTTGAAGGTGGCGGGGGTGTAGCTTTGTTCCACCTTCACCGTCGGCATGCGGTCCTCCGGCACGCCGGCGGCGATCGCCTCGCCCCGCGCGATCCGGGCGATGCCGTCGAGCAGCTGCTTGCGCGACTCGTCGCTGTAGCTGCGCACGGTAAGCAGCAAGGACGCTTCGTCCGGGATGATGTTGTGCTTGGCGCCCGCGCGGAAGCTGCCGACCGTCACCACGCCCGGCGTCTGCGGATCGAGCTCGCGCGACACCAGGGTCTGGAGCGCGCCGACGATGCGCGCGCCCAGCACGATCGGGTCCTTGGTGGTGCTGGGATAGGCGCCGTGGCCTCCGACGCCGCGCACGGTGATGTCGACCGAGTCGACGTTGGCGAAGGTGTAGCCCGAATGCACGCCGATCACCCCCGCCTGCAGTCCGGCGCTGTCGTGGAAGGCGATGGCGTGGTCGGGCTTGGGGAAGCGCGTGTAGAGCCCGTCGGCGAGCATCGCCTGCGCACCGAGCCCGACTTCCTCGGCCGGCTGCGCGATCATCACCAGCGTGCCCGACCATTGCGCCTTCATCGCCGCCAGGTTGCGCGCGGTGCCGACCCAGCTCGCCATGTGCGTGTCGTGTCCGCAGGCGTGCATCACGCCGGTTTCGACACCCTCCGGCGTGGTCGCGCGCACCTTGGAGGCGAAGGGCAGGCCGGTGGTTTCGGTGACGGGCAGGCCATCCATGTCGGTGCGGATCAGCAGGGTGGGGCCGGTGCCGTTGCGCAGCACCGCGACGACGCCGGTGCCGCCGACCTTTTCGGTGACGGTGAAGCCCGCCTTGCGCGCCTCGGCCGCCAGGCGCGCGGCGGTCTTGACCTCCTGGCGGCTGAGTTCGGGCGCGGCGTGCAGCGCGCGATAGAGCGTCATCAGCTGCGGCAGCTCGGCCATCGTCGCATCGCGCACCGGCTCGGCAGCGGCAGGCGAGGCGGCAAGCAGGACGGCGACGGCGAGCAACGGACGCATGGCGATTTCCCCCTTATCTGTCGCCATCCTGCGTCACGCGCCGGCGCGCTGGCAAGCGGCGGATCAGCCGGCGGGGACCAGCTCGATCACGTCCAGCGTCGATTCGAACTGCGGATAGGGCAGCACCAGCCGCCAGCGGCGCGCGTCGACCCGCTCGACCAGCCCGGCCATGTCGCGGGTGGTGTCGCGGCCGTATTCCAGCGCCGCCCGCTCGTCGCCGAGCACCAGTGTGCCGAGGAACACGCTGCGCGTCTCGCTGTCGGGAAGGATCAGCCCGACCGGCCGCTGCGAGCCGCTGAGCTTGTAGAAGCTCAGCACGTCGCCCTCGCGATCGATGCGGCAGTCGAAGAACGGATAGGCGATGTAGCCGGGTGCTGCGGCACGGCCGCTGCCGAGCTTGAACACCCGGCAGCGATAGGCACCCGGCGGCGGGGGCGGGCCGGGGAGCGCGCGATCGGGATCGAACAGCACGCCCTGCGCGGCGACCGCCGACGCATCGGCGGCGCGCGCCGCGGCCAGTGCCGAGACCCAGGCGTTGCGCCAGTTGCGGAGCCGATCTCGGTCGGCGGCGGTCGCCATGCTGCGCCAGTCGGGCGCTGCGGTCGCGGCGGGAGCCGGGGTGGGGCGTTCCTCGCGGGCACGATGTCCGCATCCCCCCGCCAGCATCGCCGCCGTCAGCACCGTCCAGCCCCAACGACCCCGCATGCGCCCGCTCTCCCGTTTTCTCTCTTGCGTCGAACGAACAAGCTCGCCGCTTCGATCCGGAAGCGCAAGCGCCGTCAGGCGGCGGTCCAGCCGCCGTCCATCGACAGATTGGCGCCGGTGATCGCCTTGGCCTCGTCGCGGCACAGATAGACCATGAATCCGGCAACCTGTTCGGCGGTCACGAACTCCTTGCTCGGCTGGGCGGCGAGCAGCACGTCGTTCATCACCTGCTCGCGCGTCATCCCGCGCGACGTCATGGTGTCGGGGATCTGCTTTTCGACCAGCGGCGTCCAGACATAGCCCGGCGAGACGCAGTTGACGGTGATGCCGTGGGTCGCCGTTTCCAGCGCGATCGTCTTGGTGAGCCCGGCGAGGCCGTGCTTGGCCATGACATAGGCGGACTTGTTGGGGCTCGCGACCAGCGAATGCGCTGAGGCGGTCGAGAGGATGCGGCCCCAGCCCTGCTTCTTCATGTGCGGCACCGCGGCGCGCATCATGTGCCAGGCGGAGGCGAGGTTGATCGCGAGGATCGCGTCGAACTTCTCGACCGGGAAGTCCTCGATCGGGGCGACGTGCTGGATGCCGGCGTTGTTGACGATGATGTCGACCGATCCGAACTCGGCTGCGGCGCGTTCGACCATCGCCGCAATCTCGTCCGGCTTGGTCATGTCGGCGCCGTCGTAGCGCGCCTCGCCGCCGCTCGCTTCGGCCAGCGCGGCGCGCTCGCGCTCGATCGCCTCCGCGTCGCCGAAGCCGTTGATGACCAGCGTCGCGCCCTCGGCGGCGAGCGCCTTGGCGATGGCGAGGCCGATGCCGGAGGTCGAGCCGGTGACGATCGCAGTCTTGCCCTTGAGGAACATGGGAATGCCTTTCGCTGGTCAGCGCGCCGCCGGCGGGGGCGGCGGCGTGCGGGTGAGGTCGTAGGCGGCGGTCTTGCCGTCGAGGATGTTGGCGGCGACCACCTGCGCGTTCGCCATCGTCTCGGCCACCGCCGCGCGCCCGGCGGCCCAATGCTCGTGCATCGTGCGCGTCGAGAATTCGAAGTCGCGCGAGCCGCCCTCCCAGGCGTTGGCGCGGTAGATGAGGTGGACCAGGCTGACCGGCCGCTCGGCCGCCATCGATCGCAGCGCCTCGACGTCGGGATCGTCGCACCAGTCGGCGGGCAGCTTGGCGAGCACCTTGCGGATCGCCTCGCGCTCCAGCCGCAGCCGCATGCGTTCGTCGCTGATCTGGCGGGTGCGGCTGGAGAAGCGGATCTCCTTCTCGCGCGCCAGCACGTCGGTGAGGGTGCGCGGCCGGTCCGCGGCGGCGGCGAACAGGTCGACCTGGAACACCAGCATCGCTTCGTCCTGATGGTCGAGGACATGGGTGAGCGGCGTGTTGGAGACGAGCCCGCCGTCCCAGTACCAGCGGCCGTCGATCTCGACCGGCGGCAACCCCGGCGGCAACGCGCCGGATGCCATGATGTGGCGCGCGTCGATCCGCCGCTCGCGCGTGTCGAAATAGGCGAAGTTGCCGCTCTCCAGCTCCACCGCGCCCACCGAAAGCCGCACCGGCCCGTCGTTGAGCAGGTCCCAGTCGACCAGCGCGTCGAGCGTCTCGCGCAAGGGGGCGGTGTCGTAGAAGCTCAGCGCCTCGGGCGTGCCGGGGATCGCGAGCGCGGGCGGCCACGGCCGCGGGCGGAAGAAGCCGGGTACGCCGGTGCTGAGCACGACGCCCGCCGACCATTCGTGCACCGCCTCGCGGATCGTGTCGTCGGGATAGAGCGGGAACACCGGCAGCGCGCTGCTCGCCTGCTCCCAGAAGGCGCGGAGCCGATCCAGGCGGCGTTCGGGCGGGTTGCCGGCGATGATCGCGGCGTTGACCGCGCCGATCGAGATGCCGGCGACCCAGTCGATCTCGATCGCCGCTTCGTCCAGCGCCTCGATCACGCCCGCCTGATAGCTGCCGAGCGCGCCGCCGCCCTGGAGCACCAGCGCCACGCAGTCGGGCAGGGGAAGCGCCTCGCGACTGCGCCGGGGGCGGTGCGGGCTGGGTTCGGCATCGGCCATCGCCGACGAACATGGACCCCGCGAGCTCCGTCTTCAACGGCGGAGCACGGATTTGCCGACGCTTTTGCAACGTCCCGGCGTTCCGCGCATTTAGTTGCGGAGCTTCAACGAACAGGGGTGGCGCGATGCGTCTCGACGATCTCGATCCGACACGGAATGCGCGCGACCTCGGCAGCGGCGGCGGCGGGGGCGGCGGCCTCGGGCTGCTCGGCCTGTTGCCGCTGCTGCTCGGGCGAGGCCGCCTGGGCTGCGGCACCTTCGCGATCCTGGCGGTCGTCGTGGTCGGCTATCTGATGATGAGCGGCGGCGGCGGCATCCTCGGCGGGGGCGGGCAGAGCGTCCAGCAGGGGCAGGTCGCCGGGCGCGGCAGCGGCAGCAACGTCGCCTGCGATACCGAGGCGGAGCTGTTCTCGTGCCGGGTGATGACCTCGACCGAGCAGACCTGGGGGCAGATCTTCCAGCAGCAGGGCGAGCGTTACCAGCCGGCGACGATCAACTTCTACCGCGGCGGCGCGCAGTCGGGCTGCGGGGCGGCGCAGTCGGCGATGGGGCCGTTCTACTGCCCGCCGGACCAGGGCGTGTACCTCGACACCAGCTTCTTCGGGGAGCTCAGCCAGCGGTTCGGCGCGGCGGGCGATTTCGCCCAGGCCTATGTCATCGCGCACGAGGTCGGCCACCACATCCAGAATCTGACCGGCACCGCACAGAAGGTGACCGCGATCCAGCAGCGCGCCAGCCGCGCCGAGGGCAATGCGGCGTCGGTACGGCTCGAACTGCAGGCCGACTGCTATGCCGGCGTGTGGGCGGCGCGCAATCGCGACCGCATCGAGCCCGGCGACGTCGAGGAGGGGATGCGCGCGGCGCAGGCGATCGGCGACGACACGCTGCAGCAGCAGGCGCAGGGCCGCGTCGTGCCGGAGAGCTTCACCCACGGCACCTCGGCGCAGCGGATGAAGTGGTTGCGCACCGGCCTGGAATCGGGTGATCCGGCCAAATGCGATACTTTCAGCGGAGCGATCTGACCCGATGAGCGTGGCTTTCCGACGTGAGGACGACGACGAACACAAGGAGCCGAAGTTCGAGCTGCCGCTGCCGCCCGGCCCCAATCTGGTGACGCGCCGCGGCCTGGCGAAGATCGAGGCGGAGGTGGCGCGGCTGGAAGCAGAGGTCGCGGCCGAGGAGGACGACGACAAGCGCACCGCGCTGCGCCGCGACCTGCGCTACTGGCATGCCCGCTTCTCCACCGCGACGATCGCGCCGGCGCCGCCGGCCGACGAAGTGGCGTTCGGCTCGTGCGTGACCTTCCGCCTGAACGGAGAGACGCGCACCGTCTCGCTGGTCGGCAGCGACGAGGCCGATCCGGCGGCGGGGCTGATCCCCTTCACCGCGCCGCTGGCGGTGGCGATGACCGGTGCCGAGGTCGGCGAGCTGATCGACTTCGGCGGCCGCGCCGCGGCGATCGAGGTGCTCGACACGCGTCCGATCGCGGAGCCGTCCGCCTGACCGGGCTGCGCATCCTGGTCGACGCCGACGCCTGCCCGGTGAAGGACGAGGTCTATCGCGTCGCCGAGCGCGTCGGCGCCCAGGTGACGATCGTCAGCAACAGCTGGCTGCGCGTGCCGCCGGGCGTCGAGCGGGTGGTGGTCGACAGCGGCTTCGATGCCGCCGACGACTGGATCGCGGAGCGGGCGGACGCGCGGTCGGTGGTCGTCACCGCCGACATCCTGCTCGCCGACCGCTGCCTGAAGGCGGGGGCGAGCGTGCTCGCGCCCAATGGCAAGCCGTTCACCACCGCCTCGATCGGCGGCGCGATCGCGACGCGAGCGATCATGGCGGATCTGCGCGCCGGCGGCGAGCAGATCGGCGGCCCGCCGCCCTTCGCCAAGACCGATCGCTCGCGCTTCCTCCAGGCGCTCGACACGCTGCTGGTGCGGCTCGGGCGGGCGGGGTAGGACCGGCGGTGATGCTTCGATACGGGTCTTCGCCATGCTCAGCCCCTACTCAGCACGAACGGTCTGTGGGAGGCCGTCCGATATACAGGAGAACGATCATGGCCGAACGCTTCGAACGCCACCGCCAGCCCTGGCGCCCCGACGAGATCCAGAAGCTGCACACGCTCGCCAAGAAGGGCATGGCGCTGAAGGCGATCGCCAAGGCGCTCACCCGCAGCGAGGAATCGGTCAAGCAGCGCGCGAAGGAAGACGGCCTGCCGATCGCCAAGCTGCACTGACCGCGCCGGCGGAGACCTCCGCGGCGGGACACGTTGTCTCTGCATCCTCGAACCAAAGGAGCAGAGCATGAAAGCGATGACGGTAGCGGCCCCCGGCGGGCTCGACCGGTTGCGGCTGGTGGAGCGCCCCGACCCCGGCGCGCCCGGCCCCGGCGAGATCCGCGTGGCGCTGTACGGCAGCTCGATCAACTATCACGATTATGGCGTGGCGACCGGCGCGATGCCGAGCGCCGACGGGCGCGTGCCGATGGCCGACGGCGGCGGCAGCGTCGAGGCGGTGGGGGAGGGCGTGACCGAGTTCGCGGCCGGCGACACGGTGGTGTCGTGCTTCTTCCCCGACTGGCAGGGCGGGCCGCCGGCGGTCGGCGACTTCGCGCGCACCCCGGGCGACGGCATCGACGGCTTCGCGCAGGAGGCGGTGGTGCTGCCCGCCACCGCCTTCACCCATGCGCCCAAGGGCTATGACGCGGTGGAGGCGGCGACGATCACCACCGCCGGGCTCACCGCCTGGCGTGCGCTGGTGGTCGATGGTCGGCTGAAGGCGGGCGACACGGTGCTGCTGCTCGGCACCGGCGGCGTGTCGATCTGGGCGTTGCAGATCGCCAAGGCGATGGGCGCGCGGGTCGCGATCACCTCCTCGTCGGACGAGAAGCTCGAGCGCGCGCGCGCGCTCGGCGCCGACTTCACGCTGAATTACAAGGTGCAGGAAGCATGGGGTCGCCACATCCGCGACTGGACGGGCGGCGCGGGCGTCGACCACGTCGTCGAGGTCGGCGGACCGGGGACGCTGGCGCAATCGATCGAGGCGGTCCGCGTCGGCGGCCATATCGCGCTGATCGGCGTGCTCACCGGCCGCGGCGGCGAGGTGCCGACCGCGGCGCTGATGGCGAAGCAGGCGCGGCTGCAGGGGCTCATCGTCGGCAGCCGTGCTGACCAGCAGGCGTTCGTCGCCGCGCTCGACGCGACCGGCATCCGGCCGGTGGTCGATCGCCGATTTTCGCTCGAGCACCTCGCCGACGCGTTCCGCTACGAGGAGAGCGGTAGCCATTTCGGCAAGATCGGGGTGGCGTGGTAGCGAGGCCGAGCGTCACCTCAGCACGTACAAAAAGGCCCGGACCGATCGGTCCGGGCCTTCTGCCGTAGGCGCCGCCGGGAAGGGGAAGCCCCGGCGGCGGAGCGATGGCTTAGCGGAACGTCGTTCCCGACTGGCCGGTCCCGGCGGTCTGCGAGCCGGTCCCCGTCGTGCCGGTGGTGCCCGTGGTCGTCGTCGTGCCGGTGCCGGTCGTGCCGGAGGTCGTCGACCCGCCGGTGGTGTTCCGCGAATCGTCGCTGAACATCGACTGGTTGCGTTCCTCGTCGCGCCAGTGGCTCTTGGCCTCGTCGGCGCTCTTGCGGATCTTCACCTTGTCGTCGACGGTCTCGATCCAGCGCGACGGGATCGAGTGATGGTGGCCGTGCGCGTCGCTGTCGCTCTTGGTCAGGACGATGCGGTCGCCGCGCACCTTGTCGACCTTGCCGACGTGCTTTCCGTCCGAACCGACCACTTCCATGTGCTCCTGCACGCGGCTCAGCGAGTCGCGCTGACCCTTGCGCTCGGTGCGGAAGGTGCTGAACTCGTTGTGGAACTTGGTCGCGTTCTCCTGACGATATTCGTCATAGTCGCGATCGAACTCGGCGAGCTGCGCACTGCGCCAGCTGCCGTAATGCGTGTCGTTGCCATAGCGGTCGCGGTTGCGGCCGTAGTCGCGCTGATCACGCTGCTCGTCGTAGCGCTGGTCGTATTCGCGACGGCGCTCCGCGTCCTCGTCGCCGAACCACGAGCGGACCTCGTCGCCGGCGCGCTCCAGGAAGCCGCGCTCGTCGTAGTTGTAGCCCTGCGGTCGGCCGCGGAAGCGCTGCGTGTCGCGATCGTAGCGGTCCTGCCCGTAGCGGTTGCCGTAGCTCCGGTCGCCGTAGCTGGTTTCGCCATAGCTGCGGCTGCCGTAGTTCCGCTCGTTGCGGTTGCGATCGCCGTAGCCATAGTCCGAGCCGTAGCTGCGGTCGCCGCGATAGTCCCGGCCCGACGAATAGTCGGACGACGCGCGGTCCGAGCCGTAGCGCGACGCGCCTTCGCCCGAATAGCGGTTGTCGCGATCCCAGCTGCTGCGGTCGCGATCGTCGCGCTCCACATCGGCGAAGCGGTGGCCGTCGCTGGCATAGCTGCCGCGGTACGACTGGTTGGAACCACGGTCGCGATAGCGCCCGGCACCGGCATAGTCGCCGCCCGAGCCGCGCCCGCCATAGCCTTCGCGCGATCCGTAGCTGTCGCGGCCCGCATAGCCGCCGCCACGGCCGTAGCCGCGTCCGCGATCGCCGTCCTGGCCGGCAGCGGCATAGTCGCGCGCGCTGGAATAGGTATAGTCGCGGCCGGACCCATAGTCCTGCCCGCGATCGTAATAGTCACCGTCGGTAGTGTTGCCTCGGTTGTAGCGGTCGTCGCCCATCGGAGTTCTCCTGACGTGTCTTGGTACGAGCCACATCTCGCTGGTGCGGCTTCGTAAACACAACAGGTTGGCCGGGTGGGAGGTTCCGTGTTTCGCCGCGTGCGATCGGCGGTTCGGCGCAGCGACGAGCCGAGCGATTTTGCGCACGCATTCCGTTGCATCGCCCGAAAAGCCCCGCTAAGGGAGCGGCCCCGGCATTGTCGGGAACGGGGCGGGGCTGTAGCTCAGATGGGAGAGCGCTGCAATCGCACTGCAGAGGTCAGGGGTTCGATTCCCCTCAGCTCCACCACCCCGCAAGCCGCAGTTTTCAGCCATTTGCGACCCGCCGCCCCGCTCGCGCAGCTGCGAGGCTGACGACGCTGGGACCGCACTGGGACCGCAAATGCACGGTCGTGAAGCGACGCATCTCCTGCCAGTAGTCCTCAACGGCTGTGATCAGTTCGGCGAGATAGTCCGGTCGCAGGTGCATATAGTTGCGCTTGCCGGTTCCGATCGGCGCGTGGCCGGCCGCCATATCGATCTGGCGCTCGTCGACGCCGCGGCGGTGCATCTCGCTGATGGCTGTGTGCCGGAGTGTGTTCGGCGTGCCCCTCCCTCGCAGCCTCGGCCGGGCCTCGGTTTCGCCCAGTTTGCGCCGAGCCGGCAGCATGACCGGCTTCCCATCCGCATCTAGGACCGGTCGGCTGATACCCGCTTCGATCAGGCAGGCGTCGAATGCATTTCCCAGATCGTAGCAGTCGCGTTCGAAGAACTCTGGCGTAGCCGGGTCGGTCCAGCGTTCACGGGCAAGCTCGGCGCGGTAGCGAATGATCTTGCCCTTCGCTCCGTCCAACCAGGGCGCGAGTGTTGGCGCGATCGGCACGATGGAACGGCGTTTCGACGTCTGGTCGCGATCGGGATCGAGGAAATAGATCAGTCCGCCGTCGATCTGATGGTCATGCAGGTCGAGGATCGCCTCGCCGCGTCCACAGGTGCTCAAGGCTATCATGGTGTAGAGCATCACGTGGTGACGCTCCGGCCGACCCCACGTGGCCTCCAGCAACGCAGCAACCTGCTCCATGGAATAGGTGAGGTCGCGCGGCTTCGCCTTCGCCTTGGCGTCTACGTCCTTCACGAACGGCGCCGCCTCGATCAGTTCCTCGCGCCATGCCCAATTCAGCGATCCGCGCAGCGCAGCGAGGTCGCGACTGATCGTGTGGCCTCCGACACCTTCGTCCATTCGATAGGCGATGAACCGATCGACGAAGGCCTTGTTCACGTCCGCGACGGTCACACCGCCGATGATGCGACCGAGGCGCTTCTCGCGATCGAAGAAGCGGAGCAGGTGCTGGACGGAGATAGCATAGCGAGCGCTGTCGGCCTTCTTGGAGACGTGATCCTTCATCCATCCGGTCAGCAGTTCGGGCACCATCGCCGCTGCCTTTGGTTGAGGCTCGGCAGGCTTGCTGGCTTCCAGATAATGACGGGCTAGCGCTTCCCGGGCCGCCTCGGGCGGCTCAGTCCCGCTGCCACCTCCGATGCCTGTCTTGCGGCGGCGTCGTGTACGAGCGGCGGGGTCGTACCAGCAGATCGACCAATCGTCTCGTTCTGCCCGGTACTCGAGCCAGTAGGGCCCGAGCTGGACGCGTGTACCGGTATCGGCTGCCTTCCGGCCCATGACGAAACAAGCTCCTTCGTGCGTTCGGCGATCAGGATCGGATACGCCGACGATTCGATCAACGCTCGCACAAGGTCGGCGTTGAGATGCGCGCGCGTCCCATTTCGAGCCGACCGCTCCAGCTGATCCGTCAGTTCAGTGAAGGGCGTACTCATGCGCCGTCGCCGATCTCGATGTCGTCCAACGACAGGACTGCGCTGTCGTCGCCGAACAGGTCGAGCAGCTCGGCGTCGCCGTCGTCGCCGAGGCTCTCGTTCAGGCTGCGCGAACCATAGGCGTCGGCCCAGGTGCGGTAGGCATGATCGATGAAGCGGCTGGCGCGGAATGCGATCTGGTCCAAGGTCAGGTCGCCCTGCAGCACCGCCAAGCTGAGCTCGGCTACCACCTCGTCGCGCAGGCTTGCATCAAGGCCGCTCGGTAGCGCCGCCTTGATGCGCGCGAACAGATCCTCGCCGTGCTTTCGCTCGCCTTCTTCTCCGACGCGCCGGCGCACAAGTACCGCACGGTGGTGACGGTCCTCGATCGGCATCGAGCGCAGGACGCGTAAAACCTTCAGTTCCGATACCTCGACCGCGCGTCGGATCGTCAGGATCGAATCTCCGTTCAGTAGTGCGTTCGAGATGCGGTGTGCTGCACTTGCCGGGATCGGCTGCGGGCCGCGGACGCGTCCATCACTATCCCAGGTCGCCGAACAGGTCGCGGGGTGGCCAAGTTGCTGGCCGCAGTCACAGACGATCCCCTCGGCCGCCATCTGATGCCAGATCGGGCGCGCATATTTGAGGATGGCCTGCATGCCGGATCCTTCAACCACGACCCGCGATCGGCGCTGCATCTCTGCCGCGCTGAGTCCTTCCCTCGCCCACCGCTCAATGCGGCTACGGCGGTCACGCGACAGAAGCGATGGCGAGTTCTTGATGCATCCCCCCGGATGTCGCGCCGGCCGGCCGCATTTGCACGGCGGCAAGGGCGTATCCCGCTCTGCCAGCCACAGCTGACGATGCCGCCTCACAGCGGTAATCGACCGACCGGTATCACGGGCGATCCGCCTGTCGGAATGACCTTGGTCTACACGGCGGCGGATATCGTGAATTGCTGGCCATGACAGGCCGTGCACTCGCTGCTTCGGGTAGCCGCGCCGCGCCGCCGTGCTGACAGTGCAATCTCCCCTGTGCCCGCGCGCCTGCCCGCAGGCACAGTTCGGAGGAACTTCGCCCGCGGCATCGAGGCGGGCGAGGATTGGACGGATGTTGTGGTGATGGGTGCCGACGCGCCTACAGATTTCGCGCATCGAGTAGCCTGCGCGCACCAGTTCCTCCGCCTGGACGATCTTGTCCGGCGGAAAGTTGGCGTAGGGGCGGTCGAGCGCCGGCATCAGCTTGGATGGCCAAGAAACAGCGGATGCTCGCCAATCAACCGGATGACCGGCACGAGCCGGTCGACGACCACTTCGTCGAGGCTGCGCACGCGCCGCACGATCTCGACCATCTTTCCAGCGGTCGCCCAGGTCGTGCCAGCATCCCGTGGGCGAGCGTCCCCGATCAACCTAGCGACGATCTCGCGCTCGCCGCCAGCGATGGCGTCGCCGATCGTCATGACCAAGTCGGTCACATGGACGACGTTGTTGTCCGGGCTGCCGAGCAGCGCCGCAACCACGATGCCGGAACGCTCGCCGGCGCCCAGATCGTCACCGTCGGCGAGCACTAGGGCGGCTCCTGCCACGGCATCGAATAGCTCGCCGTGGCGCTGGCGCAGCGCGTTCAGCTTGAAGATGTAGCTCACCTTTTCCTCCATCACCGTGTTTCCACGATGACCAGAGGTCCAGTTCACCAGCCCGACGGGTGCGGCGGAGAATGCCGTAGCGCGATCTTCGAGATCTCGGAACATCACGCCGACGGCACCTTCAGACCGGCCGTTGTCAGCAGTTCCCACCGGCCGCACCTCCAGTGCGGGTGCACGGTCGGGAATATCGACACGGTCGACGTGTGTGGCGCGGTACCGCGCTGATGCGACATCGGAGGGTTCGCCGTACACGCGCCCGCGTCCTTCGCGATCGCCTGCATCTCGGGACTCTTGGTCGCGTCAGGGGAGAGCGCGGAAATGTAGTGCAGACAGTTGCTGCACTCGCGCATCGGTGACCGGGGCGAGGCATCGGCGATCTTGATGTTGCGCCGATGTGCGGCGACTTCAACGCCCAGCTTGGCGGCCGTGAGACGGGCGAGCTCGAGTTCACCGAGAAAGGCCTCTGCGACGGCAGGGTCCATTCGCACGGTATGCGTCGGCGCGCCTCGCACCCGGTCCTTGAGCTCATCGACCAACGACGCGCCGGGACCGGCGGTCAGACCTTTGATCGCCGCAGCGAGTTCGGCGTCGGTGGCTGTACCGCTCATGCCGGCATCGCCTTGCGATGGGGGGGGCGCCATAGCCGCCGCGAGCGTAGGCGATACGGCTGCCATGTCGCGGATCAGCGACTCCCAGATGTCGTCCTCTTGGTACTGGGTGCCAGGATCGCGCTCCACGACTGGCGCCAACGGCGGATTGCCGATCATCCCTCCGTGCTCAATGAGCGCAAGCGGCAAGAGCTTCAGCACCAGATCGTCGGCGGTGAGGCTTGGTGTGTTCACCAGCCGACCGAACATCTTCCCTTCGCTTGCGACGAGTGCGCTCATGACCTCGTCCGGGCAAGGCTGGGCGTAGTGGCACGCGAGCTGGGCGAGCCGCCATGCATCGAACCGCTCCGCGATCGCTGCCGAGATGGTCACGCCGCCACCTTTCCAGACCGGTCGCGCGCGACGCACGCCGCGAACATTGCTCCTACTTCCGCCCCAAGGTTTGCTCGCCAGGACGGGGCGGTGTTGTCTGCCATCTCCGGCCGGCCTGCGACGATCCCCATCCACTCCGCGATCGGCAGAAGAGCGCCGCCGCCGTTCATCATGTGCCAGTCCAGCAGACGGACCATCGTATCGCGCATGAGGTAGATGGCGTTGATCTGATCGCGCGACAGTTCCTCCTCCAGCTTGCGGGTGCTGAACTGCCCGTCCAGGAGGCTGTCGGCATGATCGATCGCCACGATCAACGCGGCGGCTTGCGTGTCATGACTGCGATGCTGACCGCATTCGAAGAGCAGATGGCGAGCGCCTTCCAGCGCGGCGTACGCCATCTGCTCTTCGATCGCGTCGAAAGGATCACCACCATGGCCGTCGATCGCCCGTTCCGCCTCGAAAGCCTTCAGCAGGACGGCAGGGATCGGCGAAAGAGGATGGACCGGGTAGCTCGACCCGCGCAGCATCTCTCCCGGATGCTGATATGCGCTGCGTGCCCTATCGGCGGCATATGCTTCAGCAAGGCTTCCCTTGCCCGGCGACACGCGAGGTGCGCCGGTCGGCGTCGGATTGGCCATGATCTACTCCTGCGTTCGTCAGAAGCAGGAAGTCCGCCGGCGGCGTTCGGCCGCTGCATCAGTCGTCGCGAGGCGCGCCGGCACATTCCTACTACCAGCTTCGACTTGCGTCATCGCAGTGCTCGACCGGCGCGCCTAGTATGTGCACCACCTGTGAACATCGTCAACCAAAAATTTATGCACTGTCAGTGCGCTGCGGAATGTCGATCTCTGAAATGAGGGCGATCTGTCCGACGATCACGTCCTCGACGAGCCTGCCGTTCAGCGGCATGACATGGAAGCGGCCTTTCGACGCTCCTGGCAGTATGTAGCCAAGAAACTGGCCCCGCTTGTCGGGTGTATTCTCGTAGCCTGCCCATATGACGGAAAGGCGCCCTACGAGTTCGCGATCGGCCCGCTGCATAGGCAAAGTATAGATGAAACGCGCATCGGCAGGCATTTGCACCGACATGTTGTCATGAAGGACAACGGCGCACCTGTTGCTGAACGAGGCGCTCGGAATATCAAATACTGGGACGGTTTGATCGTCACCAACCTCAGGGTTGGGTGGTGCATGATTGTCGACGTCGATTGTCCCGTCGGCGAGAACTGTCCCTACATGGACCGGCTCACCGCTCGCATCGAGCAACTCGCCGGTGGGCACGCCCAAGGCCTCACCGATCCGCTGCAGCCACCTGAACGTCATCTGCCGCTCGCCGCGCTCGAGCTTGCCGAGCATGCTCATGGTGGCACCCACTCGGGCGGCCAACTCGCGCTGTGACACGCCCTTCTGATTTCGAACTTCGGCGATTCTGATCTTCATAGGGCGTCCTCACCACGGCTTGTGCCCTTGTGCAACCAAACCGGAAAGAATGGGACTTCCCACATGACCACAAATAGTGCACATTCTATGAATGAGATTACGAGCATGGCTTAGACGCGAAGGTATGAGCGTGAGGCAGTTCGCCGAGAAGATCGGTGAGCCTGATTCCATCGTGCGCAAGTGGGTCTATGGGCAGCGCCAGCCATCCTTGCGCAAAGCCGTGGCGATAAGCGAACTGACGAGCGGCGAGGTCCGGGCGAACGACCTCCTACTGGAGGAAGTGGCGCCGAAGGCCGAGCAAGCGCGGTGTGCGGCATGACGGCCTTGAGCATCGATATGCCGCTGCCGCCGTCGGCGAACAGGTTGTTCAAGAACCTGCCCCAAGGCGGTCGCGCGCGGACCCGCGAATACGACGCGTGGATCGAAGAAGCGGGTTACGCAGTCGAGATGGCCTGGCGCGCTGCCGGTCGCCCGACGATCGCAGCGCCGCTCAGCATCGGCCTCGATGTCGGCCTGATCGCGCGAAAGCGGGACGTCGGCAACACGCTCAAGGCGGTGGAGGACCTGCTGGTCAAGCGGATCCCGGGCCTTCCCGACGACAAGTTCAACGACCTTATCGTTATCCGCCGCGGCGGCGACGCGCCCGAAGGTATGGCCCGGGTGACGGTCTCCACCCTCGGCCCGCCCGGCTGACGAGAAAGGGGGAGAGGGGAGCAGCCGCGAGGCCTCCACGGAATTGCAAGTCGCCGGTCAGCCTCTCCTCCGCACGCATTGCCACTGACGCCGACCCGCGCCCCTGACGAAAGGATCAACCCGATGGTCACGACCATCCACGACATTCCGGAGGCGTCGCCAGCCGAACTGGCTGCGTTGCCGGCCGAGACGCTGATGCGGCTCCAGGCGGAAGCCGACGCTCATGCGAAAGCTGCTGCCCGTATCACCTCGACGCTGCATTCCGCACTCGTTGCTCGGTACGCCACTGCGCGGGCCTTCACCGGCACCTACCATCGCGAGGACGGAACGGTCGCCATCTCGGTCACCGTTCCCAAGAAAGTGAAGTGGGACCAGGCGAAGCTCGACCAAGCGATCGCGACGATCAGAGGCTGGGGCGAGAACCCTGCCGATTACGTCGACACCGAGGTGAAGGTCGCCGAGCGCAAGTACGATGCGTGGCCGCCATCAATCCGGGCGGTGTTCGAACCCGCTCGCACGGTCGAGACCGGTAAGCCGGTCATCAAGATGGCGCCGGTCGAGCAGGAGGCCGCGTGATGGCTGCCGACCAGTCCACCGCCAAGCGCAGGCGCACCCGAGGCGTGTTCGACTTCGGCTTTCGCCTGGGCGCCGGCATGGCTTCCGGCGCGATCGTCGCGTTCGGTCTGCCGCGCGCCGCGCTGCAGCTTGGGAAGTCGCTCTGGCAGGCCGTCTTCTGATGGCCTGCCACCTAGTCAAGCAGGGGGAGGAGGAGCGCTTGATCGAGGCGCCCACCAAGGCCGCGGCCATCCGCCACTTCGCCGCTCCGCGCATCAGCGCCGAGCCCGCCACCATCGCCGACGTCCACCGCCTCGCCAAGGCCGGCGTCGACATCGAGACCGCCGGCGCCGCCGGCGCCGAGGAGAACTGACATGGCCCTCTCGCTCAAAGATCTTCGCACCAGCACCATGCTGCGCCCGCCGCGGGTCACGATTTACGGTCCGCATGGTGTGGGCAAGAACACGTGGGCGTCGAGCGCGCCCGCGCCCGTGCTGCTCGACATCGAGGATGGTCAGCCCAGCGGCCTCGACGTACCGAGCTTCCGCATCACGTCCTTCGGCGAGCTGATGGAGGCGTTGTCCGCGCTCTACACGGAAGAGCATTCCTACCAGACCGTCATCATCGACAGCCTCGACTGGCTGGAACCGATGATCTGGGCGGAAACCGTTCGGCGCAACAACGCCGCCAATCCCAACAAGGCGTGGGGTAGCATCGAAGACGCCGGCTACGGCAAGGGGTATATCGCCGCACTCGACCCGTGGCGCGAGGTTCTCGACGGCACCAACGCGCTGCGTAACGATCGTAGCATGGCGATCATCTTCACGGCGCATGCCGACGTGAAGCGGTTCGATTCGCCCGAGGTCGAACCGTTCGATCGCTACCAGATCAAGCTGCAGAAGCTAGCGTCCGCGCTCGTCCAGGAGCATTGCGACGACGTTCTCTTCGCCAACTACAAGACCTCGATCACGAAGGCGGATGTCGGCGGGAAATCCGTCAACCGCGGCGTCGGTGGCGGGACGCGCGTGCTCTACACCGAGGAGCGGCCAGCCTTCCTCGCCAAGAATCGCCACCAGCTCCCGCCCGAGCTCCCGCTGGCGTGGGCTGCCTTCTCCGAAGCCATGCAGGCGAGCGCCAAGCCCGCCGTCTGATCCAATCCCGCGGCCGGCGGGTCCACCGGCCACCCCCTGACAGGAGACAAGCAATGGCACAGCTCGGCGGCACGTTCGACGCCAACCAAGTCGAACCCAACGCACCTTTCGTGGCGATCCCGCCCGGAGACTACCCGATGCAGATCATCGCATCGGCGATGGAGCCGACGTCGGCGGGGACCGGCCGGTTCCTGAAGATCGAGCTCGAGATCACCGACGGCGATCACAAGGGTCGCAAGACCTACGATCGTCTGAACCTCGAGAACCCGAACCAGCAGGCGGTCGACATCGCCCGGCGCACCCTCAGCGCGATCTGCCACGCGGTCGGCGTCCTCACCGTCACCGACAGCGAGCAGCTGCACTTCAAGCCGATGGAGGTGAAGCTCGCCGTCGTTCCGCGGAAGGACAAGCAGGGCAATGTCGTCCCCGGCGAGATGAGCAACGAGGTGAAGGGCTACAAGCCGCTCGGTGGTCCGCGCGCCGCGACGACGTCGAGCTCGGCGCCGGCCGCCAAGAGCGGCTTCACGCCCAGCGCGTCCGGTGGTTCGGCGACGAGCACCGCGCCCTGGAAGAAGCAGGGCTAGCGCCCCGTCGAACCATCCCGTGGCGGGTACGAGCCGCCACGGGATGCACCTGCCCCTGACGAAAGGATGCGGCGATGCAACGCATGGCCCAGAACGACCGCGCGCGTCCAGCGTGCAAGATGGCGCGCAGCTGATGGCCGCGCTCCCCGATCCCGTCGACCCGACGCTCGCCGCGGCCGACGCCGCGCTTGTAGAAGCGCAGGTCCGCCGCACGCGGCCCTATTTGGGCATGTCGGCGCTGGGCGCCGAGTGCACGCGCCAGCTTTGGTACGGCTTTCGCTGGACCAACCTCGCTGACTTCGACGCCGCGACCTTGAAGAGATTCGCCGATGGCCACGCCACCGAAGCGGTCGCCGTCGCTCGCCTGCAGGCCGTGCCCGGGCTTGAGCTGCACGACGTTGACGCTGACGGGCACCAGTTCGGCTTCGAAGACCTTGGCGGCCACCTGAAGGGCCACATGGACGGTGTCGCGTTGGGTCTGCTCCAAGCGCCAACCACGTGGCACGTCGTCGAGATCAAGGCCACGGCGGAGAAGAAGCTCGCCGAGTTGCGTAAGGCGGTGCGCGCCGTCGGGGAGAAGCACGCCCTGAAGGCGTGGAACCCGACCTATTACGCGCAGGCCGTCCTCTACATGCACTATGCCCAGCTGGACCGGCACTATCTGGTCGCGTGCACGCCGGGCGCGCGCGATTGGGTCTCGGTCCGCACCGATGCCGACCCGATCGAGGCCATTCGCCTGATCGAGCGAGCAAAGGGCATCATCACCACCGACACGCCGCCCGCGCGCATCGGGGGACCCGACTTCTACCTTTGCCGCTGGTGCGATCGGTCGGCGATCTGCCACCAAGGGGCACCTGCCGATCGCAACTGCCGGACGTGCCTCCACGCGACGGCCGAACTGGAAGGCGGGTGGAGCTGCGCTCGCTGGCCCGGGCTCGAACCAGATGCCGAACTGCAGGCGACCGGCTGCCCGCACCATCTCTTCCTTCCCGGTCTCGTCCCCGGCGAGCAAATCGATGCCACCCAGGACAGCGTCACCTACCGGATGCCCGACGGTTCGACTTGGGTCGATGGATATGCGCCGTCATGAGCGGCTTCATCCTCGGCGCGGCGGTGATCTGGTTCGTCGTCCCTCAGCTGCGCCGTATCGCCGACGCGCATCACGATCTCGCCGCCGAACTGCGCCGGTTGCGCGAGCTGGCAGAGCGGGGGCGTCGATGATGGCCGCCGACCCCGCCACCCTCGACCGCCTTGCCAAGATTTGCGGCCTGTTCGGCTCCGATCAGCTCGGCGAACGCGCCGCCGCGGCACAGCGCGCCGAGACCCTGCGCCGGAAGACGGGGCTGTCCTGGGCCGAGCTGCTCACCGCCAACGGCGGCACCGCATCGCAGGGCCGCGCCCCGGAGTTCGACCCGGAGCGCGCGGGGCCCGCCGCCCTGCTCGCCAAGTGTGCGCCGGTGCTGACCGATTGGGAGCGCGAGTTCCTGGCATCGATCGGCTCCCAGCGCACCTACACCCAGCGCCAGGCCAACCGGCTTTCGGTCATCCGCGAGAAGTGCGCGTCGTGGTGGGCGAACGGAGGTCGGGCATGATCCCCGCGCTTCCCACAACCGCCGCGGGAACGCGGCTGCTGCTCGACAGCAACCCGATCGTTGGCGAGCCGAAGGCCGGCGGTCGCCGCTTCTGGACGACGCGGGAGATCGCCCTCGTGCGCGAGCACTATCCGGTCGGTGGCGTACAGGCATGCCTGCCGCTCATCCACGGCCGGAGCGCCAGCTCCATCTACCAGCGCGCGGGCATCCTCGGCCTCCACGCCCCGGGCGGCACGCCGTTCGAGCAGCGCGAGCATCTGGCAAGCTCGCCGGCGATCGACGAGGCGATCCGTCGCTGGCACGCCGCGGGTGCGCGCCGCGACGGACTGGTCGAGCTTGTGCGCGCGACGATGCGACCGAGGCGGTGGGTCACCAACCGCGCCAAGCGCCTCGGGCTCACACCGCCCCGCTTCCGGTCGCCCGCATGGACCACCGCCGAGGACGACATCCTGCGGTCGTTCGCGGGCAAGATGCCCTCTACGGCCGTCGCGGCGCTGAAGCGTGCGGGGTATCGACGGACCGAGACGGCGGTGGTGGTCCGGTCCAAGCGCCTGCACATCAGCCGCGTGCCCGAGGACTCGTTCTCGGCCACCGAGCTCGCCCAGCTATTTGGCGTCGACGGCAAGGCCGTCACGTCATGGATCGAGAAGGGATGGCTGAAGGCGACGCGCGCGAGCGATGCCGCGGGCAGCCCCTACCGCATCAAGCCGGCGGCGATCCGGACCTTCATCATGGACAACGTGTCGCTGCTGAAACTCGGCCGCGTCGATCCGCACTGGTTCGTGGACCTGCTGGGGCACAGGGCATGACGGCGCTCGTCCTCCGCGATTATCAGGAACAGTCGATCGCCTCGCTGTGGGCGTACTTCCTCGCCAAGGGCGGCAATCCGCTGGTGGTGCTGCCGACTGGCGCGGGCAAGTCGCTGACCATGGCCGAGTGGATCAAGCTCGTCTTCGAGAGCGACCCGTCCGCGCGCATCGTCGTCGTCACCCACGTGCGCGAGCTGGTCGCCCAGAACTATGCCGAGCTGATCGGCGTCTGGCCGGAGGCACCCGCCGGCGTCTACTCGGCCGGGCTCGGCCGCCGCGACCTCGGCGCGCGCATCGTCTTCGCCTCCATCCAGTCGATCTACAGCAAGGCTTTCGACCTCCAGCAGTGCGATCTGGTGCTGATCGACGAGGCGCATCTGATCCCGCGCAAGTCCGACACCATGTACCAGAAGTTTCTCTCCGACCTGAAATCGATCAACCCGGCGTTGAAGCTGATCGGCTTCACGGCGACCCCGTTCCGGCTCGACTCCGGGCTGCTGCACGAGGGCGATGACGCGCTGTTCACCGACGTTGCGCACGAGACCAGCGCCCGGCTGCTGATCGACGAGGGGTATCTCTGCCCGCCCATCACGCGTCCCCGGCAGACGGCCGCAGTCCAGATCGACACCGCCGGTGTTGGCACCCGCGGGGGCGAGTTCATCGCCGCGCAGCTGGAGCACGCCGCCCTCGATCCGCTCACCGTTGCCGCGATCGCCGACAACATCGTCGAGGCCGGTGCCGATCGGAAGGGCTGGCTGATCTTCTGCTGCACCGTCGCGCACTGCGAGGCGATGAACGCGGCGCTGGTCGAACGGGGTGTCGCGTCGGCCGTCATCACTGGCGAGACCGACCAGCGCGTCCGCGACCGGACGATCGCCGAATACAAGGCGGGGCAGATCCGCGCGCTGTGCAGCATGGGCGTGCTGACAACGGGCTTCAACGCGAAGCACGTAGACCTAATCGCGCTAGCGCGGCCGACGAAGTCCACCGGCCTCTATATCCAGATGGTCGGCCGGGGGACGCGCCCGGTCTACGCGCCAGGACATGACCTTGGCACCATCGAGGGTCGCTTGGCAGCGCTGGCTGCGGCCAAGCCGAACTGCCTCGTGCTCGACTTCGGCGGCAACCTCGCGCGCCACGGCCCCTTCGACGATCCGTTCATCAAGAAGCCGACCAAGGGCGAAGGTCCCGCGCCGTTCAAGGAATGCCCGGAGTGCGGCCTCGCCACTGGCACTGCGACGCGCACTTGTGCGGACTGTGGGTTCGAGTTTCCGCCGCCAGAGCGACTGGTGAAGGTCGAGGCTGACGACAAGGCCATCCTGACGCCCGACCCGGAATGGATCGAAGTGACCGAGGTGTCCTACGCCCTGCACCGCAAGGCCGGAGGGGACGGCCCGCCGACGCTGCGGGTCGACTATCTCTGCGGCCTGATCACCCACAGCGAGTGGATATGCCTGTCGCACCAGGGCTTCGCCCGGAGCAAGGCGGAGGCGTGGTGGATGCGCCGCGCGCCGAGTCCGATTCCCCGCGATGTCGACGAGGGATATGAGCGCGTCACCGAGATCGACGTGCCGACCGCGATCAAGGTCCGGATGGAAGGCCGATACACCCGCGTCATCGCCTACAGTTTCGAGCCGATCGCGCGCGAGGACGCAGCATGAGCTGTGCAATCTGCGGACGGGCCGGCCGCGGCTTCGGTTTCACAGCGCGACGTGAGGGCGCGGCCCGGCAAGCTGCCTGCTCGATGCGCTGTCTCGACATTCTGAACGCCAGAGGGGGCGCCGTGTACGACCTGAACCACTTCGAAAAGCAAGCGATCGAGGCCGCGTCCGAGAAGGCTGGCACCTATCTCGAGGAGATCGGCAAGACCGACCTTGCCACCCTGACCAGAGAGGAATGGCGCCAGCTGCTCTCGACCGTGTTCGTCGCCGCCACCGCGCAGATCCAGCGCCTGACCGACGAGGACGCCGTCCCCTTCTGATGACGTCCTTCCTCGCCTTGCACGGTGCCACGCTCATCGCGAACGGCTTCCCGATCATCCCTATCAAGCCCAGCGACAAGGCGCCGGGCAAGTGGGACGGCATCGCGGGTGGCTGGGTCGACCTGCGGGGTTGGCAGCAGTTCTGCGAACGCACGCCCACCGACATCGAGCTCTCCGCCTGGGAAAGCTGGCCCGATGCCGGGGCGGGCATCCCGTGCGGCATGGTCGTGGGTATCGACATCGACGTCATGGACCCCGCGCTGTCGCAGCAGCTCGGTGAGTTCACACGTCAGCAGCTGGGCGACACACCACTGATCCGGTTCGGTCAGCGACCCAAGCGGCTGATGGTTTATCGCGCGGTCACGCCGTTCGCCTCGTTCGACGTCCTAGCCGGCGACGCGGCGAACCGGCTGGGCAAGAAGCCCCTCCAAGTGCTGGCGACAGGCCGGCAATTCGTGGCGCATGGCATCCATCCGGTCACCGGCGCCCCGTACGAATGGCCCGAGGAAAACCCGGCCGGGGTGGTGTTTGAGGATCTGCCGGCGGTCAGCGCCAACCAGGTGCGCGCGTGGGCGACAGGTGCGGCGCGGATCCTCGGCATCGAATGGCCGCCGGCCGGGCACGGGGAACGCTCGACCAGCGACAAGGAACTGGCGACACGCGCCGCGATCGAGCAGGCGCTCAGCTTCGTGCCGGTCGATAGTTGCCGGTCGCGGGAAGATTGGCTGGCGGTGGGCATGGCGATCCATTCCGGCCTGGGCGGTGACGGCGTGGAGCTCTGGGACGCGTGGTCGGCAGGCTCCAACCAGGCGAAGGCGGACGGATCGTCGGTCTATGATGCGAAGGCGCTGCAGGCGCAGTGGAACGGCTTCCATCGGTCCGGGCCCGGGGCGATCGGGCCGGGGACGCTGTTCGATCGCGCCCGCAGCTTCGGCTGGCGTCCCGACGGCGTGTTCCTGTACCAGCACGAAGCCGACGCGGCCGCCGCGGCACCGAGTATCGACTTCGACGCGCTGATCGCCGCGATCGACGCCCGGAACGGTGTCGCTGGCCTCGACGCCGAGCCGGATGTGCCCGCGGCCGAGCCGGAACCGACATGGACGGTACCGCCGGGCCTCCCTGGTTGGTTGCGGGACCTGACGGGCGGCCTGCGCATGTTCGTCGACCATGCCGCTGACACCGCCCACAGCCCGCAACCGTGGATCGCGCTGGGCGGGGCCCTCGCTATGTTCGGGGCGGTTGCGGGGCGGCGCTACGCGGGGCCCACGCGGCTGCGCACGAACCTGTACACGATCGGCATAGGAGAATCCGGCTCGGGCAAGAACCACCCCCTGTCCATGACCGGCCAGCTGCTCGCCGAGGCTGGCCTTCACCGCTTGATCGGTGGCGAGAAGATTGCGTCCGGCGCCGGCATGCTGTCCGCGCTTGAGCAGCAACCCTCCATCCTGTTCGCCATCGACGAGATCGGCTTCCTGTTCCGCGCCGCGTCCGCCGCGCGCGCGCCGAAGCACGTCACCGAGATCTTGGAGAACATGACCGCCTTCTACTCGAACGCGGACCGCACCTTCCGCGGCACCGAGTACGGGGACAAGAAGGTGAAGGCGCGCCAGCCGATCGAGCAGCCGTGCATGAACATCTACGGCCTCACCACGCCGCGGGTGTTCTGGTCGGCCCTCAACAGCGTGCACGTCGAGGACGGCACGCTGGCCCGCATCATGATCTTCGAAACCGACTGCAACTATCCGGAGATGCGCGACGTCGTGCCCCGGCCGTTCTCTGACGACCTGATCAACCATGTGCGATGGACGGGCGAGGGGGCCGAGGGGCACAACACCTTCCCGATCGGCGAGGTGTCGAACACCGCGCCCAACCCGTTTTCTGTCCCCTACGGCAGCCCTGCGGCCTACGAGCTCGCGCAGGAGATGACGCGGTACCAGCGCCAACTGAAGATCGAGCACGAGGGCACCGTCCTCAGCGCCGTGATGGCACGGGTCGTCGAGAACGCCTTCAAGGTAGCTCTGGTCCGCGCTGTCGCCAACAACCCAGCGTTGCCAGCAATCGACACTGCTGACTTACACTGGTCATACGACATCGCCTGGCAGAGCGCCGACGCCCTCGCCAAGGCGGTCCGCGAGCGCGTCGGCGACAACGAAGGCGAGCGCGACCTGAAGCGGGTGCTGAAGATCATCAACGACGCCGGGTCGGGCGGCATCGACGGCAACCTGCTGTCGCGCCGCACCCAATTTGTAAAGGGCCGTGACCGGAAGCAGATCATCGACGATCTGATAGAGGCGCATCAGGTCCGTGTTGAGCAGCAGATGACGGGCGGGCGTCCTCGGGTCATCTACTATGGGCAGTAGCTGCCGATTACATGGATCCGCGCTCAACGTTCTGAAGCCAAGATCGCCTATATCGAAATCGGGCGGTTCGAGCAGCCCGACACTGCACGTTATCAACGATTGTGGCGCGGCCGAGGGAGCGACGTGCCCAGCTCCCCTCCACGCCCTGCCGATCAGGCCGGCCGATTAAGGCCAAGCATGGCCCTCAGCGTGGCGCTGGGCCAGGCTTGTAAATCGGAGGTTACATTTTTCCATTACATTTTGCGCGCAGCAGTTCGCGCGGTGCGAATTGACAGAGTGGCGCGTTATCATCACCTATCAAGCGCAGAGTGAGGTGTGCTGGAGTGAAAATGGAAGCGAAAATCGTCCGAGATCCGGAGTTTGCGGATCAGTATCGGGTGGTTTTTTACGCACCCGAAGGAACCGTCACGACCGATTCGACGCGCAATGGAATCGTGCGATGCGATGCCGCCGGCACGCTTTTCGTCACGTGTGAAGCCAAGGCCGATTTGCTAGATGAAGTCGAGGGCTTTTGGACAAAAGTGAAAGGCGCCTACCTTGAGGGATGTGATGTCTTTCCGGTTGGCGACAAGCGCGGTGCCGAGATTCGCGGCGCATTGAGCATAATCGATGGGTTCATCGATCCGATGGGATACACAAAGAGGTCCATCCATAAATCGCTCGTAGCTGGCAAAGACAAGTCGAAGTGCATGTACGTGACGCATTACTGTCGCGAAGGTGGCAAGATACTGGGACATAAGGGGCGAATCGTTGAGCGACGACGTAGAAAAACCGAGCGAGTCCCCGGCTGAACGATCCCTTCCGACGATCTACGTTAAGAACGAGGCCGGCGAGTACGTTCCGCTTGAAATGGAAGCTGTGCCCGGTAACGCGCCCAGAGCGACACCTGCGGGTATGGTCATCGTAGGACGCAGCGAACGCCTCCAGACCTCGTTCACGGGCCCAGTTGCGGCACCTGAGACCATCGAAGGGTACGAAAAATTTTATCCAGGTGCCGGAAAACTGCTTATCGATGAGCATATTGCCGATAAACGACACGCTCGCGATATCGAAACACAGGAGGTTTCGAACGAAAAGTGGGGCGTGGTGCGGGGCCAAGTGCTGTCGTTCTTACTCATGGGCGGCACTATCGCGGGATCTGTCGCTTGCGCCTTGACCGAACACACCGCCGCGGCCGTCGCGCTAGCATCAGCGCCGGTCTTGTCGGCACTCGGTCGGATACTCGGTCGTGGCTCTGCCGGTACAGACGCGGCACCGACAAACGTACCAGCTATCAGCGATGAGTCCTGATCGCTGCAAGGACCGTAGCGGCAATCAGGCTCGTGTCGACCAGCAGATGACCGGTGGGCGTCCCCGGCTCATCTACTACGGCCAGTGATCAGCGACGGGCGTCGTCGTCCGGCCGGAAGCCGAGCGCCGCCGGCATGGTGACGTTCACCAGCTTGTCCAGTGCAGCCATGGTCTCGATCAACTGCTTCGGCGTCGGTCCGTCCGCCATGAAGCTGCAGATGCCCTGCGCCATCTCGCCGATCTCGATGTGGACGTCCGCGTCGGGGATGATGGCGCGATAGGCCTCGACCAGCCGCCCCAAGAAGCGCTCCACGTTGTCGATGGCATCACCGTGAGCCACAGAGTTGCGTAGGTCGTTGAAGCGCCTCAGCACCATGTGCAGCTTCGCCCCAGCCTCTTCGTCCCCTTCCCACACGGCCGCCAACACGTCGATTTTCTGACCGAACCCGAAATGCCGGATCCGTTCAGCGCGCGGCATCAGTCCGCCTAGGACGACATCGATCTCCCGCTCGAGCGCCGCATGGAAAGTGAGGATGACGGCCGCACGCTGATCGACGGTCGCCTCCGCCTGAGCCATGCGGTGGATGCCCGCGAACGCGTCATAATCGACCTTCGCCATCGCTGGTCCCTGCAATTCGCTACTAGGCTACCGCTTATTCTTCAGCTGGATCAGAGGAGGTCCCAAGCGGTTGTGAAGTCGAGTTCGTTGATGAACTCGATTGGGGAGCGCCAGGCGACACCGCAGTCGTTGCAGATGTCCGGTACCTTGCGGTTCGCCGCCTGCTTCTTCGGGCTCGACACCTCAGCTGTGACGACGAGACGGTCGTCGTGGCCAAGCGCAGCTGCAACTAGAAACGGGTCCTGTCCGATCTTAATGACGTCGGCGTCGCTTAGTCCGGCGCCGTAGGCTGCCAACACGATCTGTACCTTTGCCGCGTCAGCATCCTCGGCGAGTCGCAAGGCCTTCTTGTGTTCGGCGTTCTTCATCCATGCTGCCAGCTCGTCGGTCCCACCTTCGACCTCGGCATAGATCTCGGGCGGCATTTTCACCACGCCGGCGGCCGCGTGATGGAGGATCCAGCGCCAGAACTCTGGAACACGGTTCAGCGCATACCAGGTGCGGTGGGCGCTGATCAGCGCATTGGCATCGAGCAGATACATCAGGCGAGCGCTCTCCGGGGCTCGGCCAGCAGGGGGTAGACAGCCATCGGCTTCACGCCCAGCATGCGCGCAGCGCGGGTCGGGGTCAGCGACCCATCCGCAATGCCCTGCCGCGCTACCGACAGCAGCGCAGGTCCAAGACGATGACGCCGAATGCGGTACCAATCAGGCCCGCCCGGCGTCGCGCGGTTCTTTTCCTTTTCCCTCGCCTTGCGGGCGAGCCACTCGTCGCGGAACTGATCGCGAAGCCCTTCCCATCGTTCCGTCGTCAGACGACCGGCGCTGAAGAGTTGGTAGGCGATCATCGATCGGCTGACCCGCGCGCGATTGGCGAGTGCGTCGATCTGAGTCACGTCGCTCGCATCGCCACTGAGCGGCAGGTCGGCGATCTCCGCAGGTGCGATCAGCACCGCCGCAGCGGTGTCGTTGCACAGGCGCTCAATTGCACCTTGAGGCGCTCCACCGCTGACGCCCGTTTCCCCGAGGAGCAGGTGAGCGAGTTCGTGTAACAACGTGAAAGACCACGCCGCCTTCGCATCCTGATCATTCACGACGATGAAGGGCGCAAGCGGATCGGCGATGGCGAAGCCGCGGAAAACGCTGACGTCGATCGCGGTCGACCAGTGGCCGCAGTCCCCAGCGAGCAGCACGAAGACGCCTTTTGCTTCCACAATGGCCCGCAGGTACGCGAACGCCTCCTCTGCCGAGGCGCGTGCCCGGAACTCAGCCTGGCTGAATCCGATCGCTGTAACGAGAGCATCGTGCAAACGACCGGCGTCGCGCTCTCCCGGTCGCGACCCGACGAAGGCAACGGCAGCAGCGTCCTCATCGTCCTCTAGTGCGTCACGGACAAGCGACTGCCGAGCTTTCACGTCACGCAGCAATGCCGCCAGCAGCACATTCGAAGGATCCCCGCGATCCGGCAGCGTTCTAAAGTCCTGACCAAGCTCAGCGGGCGCGGGTACAGCCGGCATGTAGAACGTCAGCAGCGGACGCTGATATCGTTGCGCCATCTTGCGCAGTTGCGCCGCCGTAGGCGCAGCCTCTCCAGCCTCGATAAGAGCTAAGCGCTCGCCAGCGGTCAGGCCGCGCGCGTCTCCCAAGCCGATCTTGCGTGCCGCGTCGTCGAGACCGAGACCAGCGGTCTCTCTCGCCCAGACAAGTATCTCAGGGTTTACGCCGGCCACGATAGTCACCATGCACTGCCAACGGTTAACGCGCCAGTTCCAAGCTGCGCCGCATCTGCCGTTCGGCCACAGACGTTTGACTACTCAGCGCCATCGGAAATGTCGTCAAACTCGCGATCGAACCCAAGCGCTTTCGCTACGAAGCGGGGAATCAAGAACCGCCGCCATTCGTCGGGTTGCAGGACGTAAGCCGGTACAGGCAGCGGTGCCCCTTCCATACCGTTCGCGGCAGCGCCAAGGCAGAGCGCGACGACGCGGTGAGCGCCATCCAGAATTTGATCGTTACCAGGTCCTGCAGCACCAATTCCGATTATGATGGGGTGATACTGCGTTCGGATCGTGTGGTCCTGGATGCGGTTCGGGTCTACCGCGCCCGTCGCGATCAGCCGTTCCGCGCGGTCCCATGGCAATGGGGTGATCACTTCCTGGGCATTCTCCAATGCCCATGCGCGCATGGAAAAAATGTCGAAGTAGGTATGATCCTCCGGGGTCTTGCCTTCCAACCGGTATACTTCGGTGGCGGCTCTTGAGCCGCTAGCCAGCATGTTTCGTCTTATCCGCCGCATCGACGGGTGATTCCACGCGCGCTGATCCACGGATTTCTTGGCTTTGCGCCGTTCGTACCGCGTGCTCATTGGCCTGCGACCTCCATGAAGTCGGAGGGGAGGGAGATCGGCTTGTAGACGGCACGCTTCTTCTCGCCCAGTTGCCACAGCACGTCGATCGTCTGCAGATAGGTTACCACCAATTCCTGGCTGTCGTTGATGATGCCGGTCGGATCGGTCCGGCCTTCGCGGTTCGCAGGATCGCGATGGAAGCGCCCGAAGTCCGCGGTCCACACGTCGCATTCGTCCGCGTTCTCAGCCAGCTCCTTTACGACCTCGTACCAGTCCCCCCGTTCGACCGTCGGATCGACGTCCGACCAGAGAAGGATAGTCACCACGCCCTTGCGTTCGCCGATGAAGACGATCGGCCACAACAGCCCGTGCGTGTGAAGCCGTTCGACAAAGGACACTATCCGGGTGTCGTGGTCCTCGTCCCACACGACGGCGAAATCGTGGAAGCGACCGCTGTCACGGAAGTCGCCGTCCAGTTCTCGCCATTCGATGCTGCGGAAGACGGAATAGTGGGTTCCGCGCCCTAAGTCGCCGACCGGCTGGGCCTGATCGTACAGGCACGGCAGAAACTGGGAATATACGGGTGGCGTCGTCATAGCTTGCTCCTGGTCGAGGATCATCGCGGCTTTCGACCGCTGCGCCCCGGCTTTCGACCGGCGCGCACGAGCAACGTAGCGGATCATCGGCAGCACCGCACGCCAGATTCGCCCCTGAAAGTTCGCCACCAGAAGCGTTGAGAGAAGCCCTTTCGTCAAACTTTCGTCAGCGTTTTCTCAACGCCGTTTTTGGCTGAAATGCGTCGGTTTAGGGCTTTTCTCATTACTCAACATCAATCAATCTCTCTCAACTATCAGGTGCGCGCGCGACCCTATGCCTCCCCTGATATTCAACGGATCGCTTGAGAAATTGAGAAAAGGCCGGCGGGCGCGGATTTCCGCCATTCCCGGCGTTGAGTGAAGGCATGCGAAAAGCCTTGAGGTTGAGAAAAGCCGGTAGCCCCTCGCGCGCCGATCGCCCGAACGCTATACCGTCCGCCTGACCGCGCGGCTTGCCCTTATGGGGCAGGCATCCATGGCATCTCGAAAAGGCGGGCGAGGGAAATCACGGAACACGACCACCGGTGCGAAGAAGCCGCGGGTCATCAAGGAGCCGATCGAGCAGCCGACGCCGGAGCTGGCGGCGCGGGTGACGTTCGACCTGATCACGATCAAGGACGAGATGGGCAAGGCGCTGGGGCGGGGATACCGCCGCCGGCCGCTGTTCGAGACGATGCGGACCAAGGGCGCGATCAGCCCCGACGAGGTGGACGCCCTGCGTTTCTACCGGACCGCGCACGACCGCTGCGAGTACAGTCCGATGAAGTCCTGCCTGAACGTCGAGAACGGTGGCGGTGGCTTCTCGGCCGCACAGGTCGCGTTCGTCAGCACGCCGTCTGTCCTAGCCGCGCGGCGCAACCTGCGCCTGTGCGAGGCACGGCTTGGGCATAGCCTGGCGACCATGCGCGCCATCGCGCTGGACGATCGGTCGTTCTCCGAACTGGCGATGCACCGATATGGCTGCCGGGAGAAGGACGGGAAGGTGCTACCCCGGTCAGGTCGGGACCGCGCTCGAATCAAGGACGAGTTCCAGGCCGGGCTACTGACCCTCACCGACATCGTCCGCTCGCTCACCACGCGAGCCGGTGTGGAGGAAATCTGGGTGTTCCCCGAAGAGAACGGCACCGCCACGATCCGGCGCGGCCTGGTGGCGCCAGCGCGCACGTACCGGTGCTGGGGGGACAGCGAGAAGCTGGACACGATCATGACCGACCTGCGGAAGCGATGGGGCGGGCAGCTACGGTTCGCCACGCCGCAGGCCGCCCGCGGCGCGCTGGACGAGGCGGATGCCGGTCGCCTCGGTCGCCTGCTGCCGGATGAGCTGGCGGCGTGAATAGTGCATATTGCGCGGGGGCAACGGATGTGTCATACCCATCGCAATGGTTTCGCGCGTCCCTACCGGGATGCGCCGACGCAACAAGGTTGAAACGCGGGTTCGAATCCCGTCCGGGCTACCACGGCCCGGTCGTCTAGCGGTCAGGACGCTTCCCTTGCGATCAACATAAAGCCCGCCCTCATCGGCGGGCTTTTTCGTAACACCCACGGCACCATGCACACCCGACCACGGCGGCGGGTGAGAGGCGGTCCCTCGCTCCATGCGCAAGCCGGGCCAGTGGGTTTGGGTGTACGACCGGAAAGCGACCGAACGCCGCAACATCGGGAGGCAGCATGCCTAGCCGACCGACGAACATGAGGACCGGTCCAGGCGCGCCGTCATTCAGGCGACCATGGCAGACCGTCAGCGGGGCATCGCAGGACCGCATCCGCGGGCGTCGCGGACAAACGATTCGCTCGGACTTCTTGTCCCGACATCCGCTTTGCGTGGCGTGCGAGAAGGCGGGCCGGGTCACGCCGGCCACCATCGTCGATCACGTCCTGGCATTAGCCGAAGGCGGTGCGGACGACGACGGCAACAGGCAGGCGCTGTGCAAGCGTCATCACGACGCGAAGTCAGCCGCGGAAGCAGCGCGTGGTCGCGCCCGCCGCCGCCTCCAACGCTCGTGACCTACCACGCAACAATATTGCGCCTCAACGCATCAAACGAACCCCGGAGGGGGTGGGTCGAAAGTCGGGGAGCGAAGCCGGGACACCGGTGAACAGGGGCCTTTTTTCTGCGCGCCCGAATTAAACTTCGGGGCCAAATAGGATTTCAGGATGCAGCGAGGCCGCAAGGCGGACACGCCCGGGGCCAAGGAGGCGCGCGGCACGCTCCGCCCCTTTCGCGACGCGGGCAAGACCGAGATCATCGTTCCCGGCCTGCCGCCGGTCCAGCCCGACTACCTGACCGCGGAGGCGATCGACGTCTGGCACGAGGTGCTGCCGCGGGCGATGGCCACCGGCGTCACCGAGATCGATAGCGCGATGTTCGCGCGGTACTGCTCGCTCGAGGCGCTGGTCCGGAAGGCCTTCAACGCTGGGGACGTGCCGCCGCCCGCCGCGTACCTGACCGTGCTTCGTCAGCACGAGGAGCTGCTCCGGATCGCCGGACCCAAGAGCCGCGTCGCCGGCGGGAGCAAGAACGCGAATGACGGCACGAACGGCAACCCGTTCGCGCGGAACGGACACCGGGCACGCTAGGGACTATGCCGCGGTGGCGCTGGCCTATGCCAAGCGCGCGGCGGCCGACAAGAAGCAGGTCCGGCACTGCAAGTGGGTGCGGCTCGCCGCGCAGCGCCATCTCGACGACCTGAAGCGCCAACGGTCGAAGGACTGGGGGTACCGGTTTGACGCGTGGCACGCGAACGACGTCTGCGACGTCTTAGAGAAGCTGCCCCACGTCGAAGGGCAGTGGGACACGCCGACCATCCGCCTGGAGCCGTTCCAGGTGTTCATCCTCGCGGTCGTGTTCGGCTGGCGGGTCAAGGCAACGGGGCTGCGACGGTTCACCGTCGTCTACGAGGAGGTAGCCCGGAAGAACGCGAAGTCGACGAAGACCGCGGGCGTGTCGCTCTACTGCCTCGCGTGCGAGAACGAGCCGGGGCCCCAGGTGCTGACCGCGGCGACCACCTTCGACCAGGCCAAGAAGGTGTTCCACCCGGCCAAGCGCATGGTCGAAAAGACGCCCGACCTGCAGAACGCCTTCGGACTGATCGCCTGGGCCAAGTCGGTGACCTGCGAGGACAACGGCGGCTACATGCAGCCGATCCACTCGAAGTCGAAGTCGCAGGACGGCCACAACCCGCACCTGGTCACGCTCGACGAGCTGCACGCGCACAGCGACCGGGGTCTCTACGACGTGATGGTGTCGGCCTTCGGCGCGCGGCGACAGCCGTTGTTGTGGCAGATCACCACCGCAGGGTTCAACACGCACGGGATCTGCTACGAGCAGCGGACGCTGGCGACCAAGGTGCTGGAGCGGACGGTCGTCGCCGAGCACATCTTCGCGATCATCTACACGCTCGACGGGCCCAAGGACTTCGAACCTGAGCGATCGGAGGGCGACGATCCCTACGACGAGAGGAACTGGGTCAAGGCCAACCCGCTGATGGAGGCGGCGCCGACGCTGCTGGTCGAGATCCGCAAGCGCGCGATCGAGGCGAAGGCGTCCCCGGCGGCCGAGGGCAACTTCCTCACCAAGAACTTAAACAAGTGGCTGGGCGCGGCCTCCGCCTGGCTGAACGCGGCGCAGTGGCAGGCCTGCGCCGACCCGACCCTCCGGCTGCGCGACTTCGCCGGCCTCGACTGCTTCATCGGCGCCGACCTCGCCGACAAGGACGACATCACCGCGGTGGTGCTGGCGGCGATCGACGCGAGCGGCCGGCTGCTAGTGAAGCCCTGGTTCTTCCTGCCCGAGGCGGCGCTGGCGCGGGACGATCCCGCGTCGCGCCAGATCGTCGAGCTCTACCGCACGTGGAAGGACGGGCGGTGGCTGTGGACGACGCCGGGCGACTTCGTGGACCACAACCGGGTGGAGCGGCTGATCCGGCACGCGCCTAGTCGCCGGCACGATCTCGTCGCTGCCGCTGATGATCTATGTCGACGGGCCGAACGACACCCGCAAGGTGGCCAAGGCCCATCCGCTGTACACGCTGCTCCACAACAGCCCGAACGCGGACCAGTCGGCCCTCGACTTCTGGCAGTTCGTCTGCGTCTCGCTCGAGCTGTGGGGCGATGCCTTCGCCCGCATCGAGCGCGGGCGCAGCGGCAAGATCATCGCCTTGTCGCCGATCCGGCCGGAGTTGGTGAAGCCGCGGCGGACGCCGGACGGCGCAATCCGCTACCGGTACTCGGACGGCGGCAAGACCTACGACCTCGGCCAGGACGAGATGTTCCACGTCCGCGGCTTCGGCGGTGCGGCGCTGGGCGGCATGTCGACCCTGTCGTTCGGCCGGCAGTCGTTCGGGCTGGCGCTGGCGACCGAGGAGGCCTCGGCGCAGGTCTACAAGAACGGGCTTCGTCCGTCGGGCGTGCTGACGACCAAGGACAGCGCCACGCTGAAGAAGGATCAGCGGGACGACATCTACGAGCACGTCGTCGGGCGGTTCGGGGGTGAGAACAACGGCAAGCCGCTCGTGCTTGAGGCTGGGCTCGGCTGGCAGTCGATCGCGATCAGCCCCGTCGACGGGCAGATGATCCAAAGCCGACAGTTTTCGGTGGAGGATTGCTGCCGCTGGTTCGGCGTCCCGCCGCACATGATCGGCCACACGTCGAACAGCACCAGCTGGGGGACCGGGCTCGAGCAGCAGACGCTCGGCTTCCTGATCTTCACCCTGCGTGAGCGTCTTAAGCGCATCGAGCAGGCGATCATGAAGCAGCTGCTCACCGCGGCCGAACGCCTGACGGTCACCGTCGAGTTCAATTTCGAGGGGCTGCTGCGCGCCGACAGCGCCGCGCGCGCCGCCTTCTACTCGTCCATGGTGCAGAACGGCATCATGACCCGCAACGAGGTCCGCCGACTCGAGAACCTGCCGCCGCTCGACGGCGGCGATGAGCTGACGATCCAGTCCAACATGATCCCGGCATCGAAGCTGGGCGAGGTCACCAGCGGCAGCGGCGAGGCGGCGCGCCGGTCCATCATGGACTGGCTGTTCCCCGAGGGCGCCCCCGGCCTGGCGCCGGCGAAGCAGAAGGAAGACGCGTGATGCTGATCCACCACAAGCATGGCCAGCTGAAGGTCCGCGACTTCAGCCTGTCGATCAAGGCGAGCGACGTCGCCGACGACGGCAGCTTCTCGGGCTACGGATCGGTGTTCGGCGTCACCGACAGCTACGGCGAGATCGTCGCGCCCGGTGCGTTCGCGGAGAGCCTCGCCGACCTCAACGCCAAGGGCCGCACCGTCCCCGTGCTGTGGCAGCACCGCTCGTCCGAACCGATCGGCGTCTACGACCTACTCGAGGAGGACAGCCGCGGGCTCAAAGTGAAGGGCCAGCTGATCATCGGCGATGGCACACCGAAGAACCCCGGCGTCCGCCAGGCGCAGGAGGCACACGCGCTGCTGAAGGCCGGCGCCGTGTCGGGGCTGTCGATCGGCTACTGGGTTCGCGAGGCGAGCTACGACGAGAAGACCGGGATCCGCACGCTGAAGAAGCTCGACCTGGTCGAGGTCAGCCTCGTCACCTTCCCCGCCAACGACGACGCCCGCGTCGAGGCGGTCAAGTTCAAACTGGAGCGCGGGCAGCTCCCCACCAAATCCGAGTTCGAGAAGGCACTGCGCGAGGCTTTCCCTTTCTCGAAATCGCAGGCCGCGGCGATCGCCAGCCACGGCCTAGACCACCTGCTCCGGAGCGAGTCCGCGGGCGCCGGCGACCTGAAGTCCATTTCCGACGTCATCGCAGGCTTCGACCTGCCCAAGTTCTGAAGGAACATCCGATGAAGCACCCGAACATCCTTGCCGCGTCGTCCGCGGCGGCTCTCGCCATGGGCGCGACCGTCGCGCCCGCGTTCTGCCAGCCCGAGTTCGGCCGAAAGGACGGCGGCGGGGAACCCGACATCAAGCAGCTGTCGCGCGACCTGAAGGCCGCGACCGACAAGGTGAAGGAGTTCGCCGAGGACGCCAAGGGTCGGCTCGAGAAGGGCGAGCAGCTGTCGCAGAAGGCCAAGGAGGCCGCCGACGAGGCGCTCGTCAAGTTCAACGAGCTGTCGGCGACCATGGGCGAGATCGAGCAGAAGCTCGCCCGCCGCGGCGGCGGCGACGACGCCGAGCGCAAGTCGATGGGCCAGCGGTTCGTCGAGGACGAAGGCGTGAAGACCTTCATGCAGCGCCCGCCGTCGAAGGGCGGCGTCAGCGTCGAGGTGAAGGCGATCACCAGCGTCACCACCGACACCAACGGTGCCGCTGGCGACCTGATCGTGCCGGATCGTCGTGACGGCATCGTCGCGCCGCCCGAGCGCCGCATGACGGTGCGCGACCTGATCACCCCGGGCCGCACCAACTCCAACGCCATCCAGTATGTGCAGGAGACGGGCTTCACCAACGCGGCGGCGGCGGTGGCCGAGGGCTTGCTCAAGCCCGAGTCGACCATGAAATTCGACCTCAAGACCGTCCCGGTCGCGACCATCGCGCACTGGGTACAGGCGTCGAAGCAGATCCTCGCCGACGCGCCGATGCTCGCCAGCTACATCGACGGCCGGCTGCGCTACGGTCTCGCCTATGCCGAGGAGCTCCAGCTGCTCAAGGGCGACGGCACCGGGTCGAACCTGCTGGGCCTGATCCCGCAGGCGACCGCCTACGCGAACCAGGGTGGCCTAGTGCCGACGTCGATGATCGACCAGCTGCGCTACGCCATGCTGCAGGCGGTGCTGGCCGAATATCCGGCAACCGGCCATGTCCTGAACCCGATCGACTGGGCGCGCATCGAGACGTCCAAGGACGGTGATGGCCGCTACATCATCGGCAACGCAGCGGACGGCGCGCCGCCGCGGCTGTGGCGCCTGCCGGTGGTCGAGACGCCGGCGATGACGGTCGACAAGTTCCTGACCGGTGCGTTCAAGCTGGCCGCGCAGCTGTTCGACCGCGAGGACGCGAACGTCGAGCTGTCGACCGAGGACCGCGACAACTTCGTGAAGAACATGGTCAACCTGCCTTCAACGCGGCGTGGCAGTCACGTGCTGCAGCGGCGAAGGTGGGCATTTCAGGTTTGCTGCGGAGATTGGGCGCCCTTGCGTCCTCGCCCTTCTTGATGCGCTCGCGCAGCTGTGCAGCTCTTGTGCGAGCTTGCGCCAGCGAAACAGCCGGGATCGATCCCAGGCCGAAGTCTTTCCGCTTTCCTTGAAACTGCGCTCGCAGAACCCAGGAGCGGGAGCCGCTAGGGCGCACGAGAAGGTACAGACCATTTCCGTCCGCGTGACGCCCGGGCTGGGCGTTTTTTACTTCTATTGCAGTGAGCACAATATAACTCCTTCGTCCCACAGTTCTCGTCCCCAACCGGCTGGATGCAGCGCGATTGGGCGGAACAGACCGAGACGAAGCAATTTACTGTTTGTCAGCAAAAACAAAGAGATTGGTATGTCTCGGAATACTCCGGGACGCCACATTTATACCCCTCAGCTCCACCACCCCGCCGCCGCTGACGTTCTGAAGGTCGGCCGCGCTCTTTATCTCTTCATCCTCGCGAAATTACGTCGCCGCCCGCGGCGACGTGCGTCCCTCAGTGGCGATGCTCGCGGCGCAGGCGATAGCGCCCGTCGGCGAAGGCGTCGAACAGCCCGGTGATCGCGGGATGCTCCACCGGCTCGTCGCTGTCGTCGACCGTCAGGTTCTGCTGGCTGACATAGGCGACGTAGCTCGACTCCGCATTCTCGGCGAGCAGATGGTAGAAGGGCTGGTCCTTGCGCGGACGGACCTCGGCGGGGATCGCCTCGTACCATTCGTCGCTGTTGGCGAAGACCGGATCGACGTCGAACACCACGCCGCGGAAATCGAACAGCCGATGGCGCACCACGTCGCCGATCGAAAAGCGCGCGTGGACGACCGGCGGCATGGCCGGCGGCGTGTCGAGAGGATCGCGGGGTTCGGACGGTTCAACCATGCGCATTATCTAGTGGACCGGAAAAAAGGCACAAGCAGGCGCTTGCCCTCCCCAAATCTTTGCTCTAACGGCGACCGCTCGCTGACCGGCGTGGCGCTTCCTTCGGGAATGCGGGCACGCCAAACCTCTGCGGAGAGGTGCCGGAGTGGTCGATCGGGGCGGTCTCGAAAACCGTTGAGCCCGCAAGGGTTCCGAGGGTTCGAATCCCTCCCTCTCCGCCACCTTCCTACATCGTCGGATCGGGACCGGGTCGATTTCCCGGCGGTACGGGCGCGTGGCTTCGGGTGCAGCCTAGGCCCGGGGCTCGTCTGCGGCTGCGAGGGCCTCACGAACACGGTGGAGCGCTTGCTCGACGGCGTCGTCGATGCCGAGCAGGGCGAAGGTGCCGTCCAGCGCGAAGGTGCAATGGCCGTGGACCGCGGCGAGCAGCGAGCGGGCGAGGCGCGCGGCGTCCGGTTGGCGTTCGGGGGGGAGGGCGGCCGCGACCTCGACATCGACGAGCCCGATCAGCCGGCCATAGGCCGCGACATAGTCGGACGGGAGATCCGTGCCTGCTGCCGAGCGGAAGTCGTAGAGCGCGGACCACGCGTTGCGGTTCGCTGCGGCGAAGCGGAAATAGGCGCGCACCAGCGCCTCGATGCGCGCGCCGGCGGGTGCGTCGGCGAGCGCCGCCTCCAGCGCATCCGCCCAGACGGCCAGCGTGCGCGCGTTCACCGCCAGCAGCAGCCGGTCGAGCGTGCCCCAGACGTTGTAGAGCGTCCCCACCGAATAGCCGATCCGCTTGGCGACCTCCCGCGCGGAGAAGCGGGCGTAGCCGACCTCTGCCATGTGACGATGCGCCTCCGCGACGATCAGCGCCTCCAGGTCGGCGCGGCTGTGGTCGGAACGGCGGGCCATCGCGTGGGTCTCCGAAATTGAACGGCGTTCAAAATAATAATTGAGCAACGTTCAATAAGCCGCTATCATCAGGCTCGCAAGGACTGGAGAGCCGCCATGCGTTCCGATCGTTCCCCTGATGATGCCCCTGTCACCAGCCGAGCCGAGGCTCCTGACGAATCCCGCTTCGGGCACAGGACGCGATCGGCGTCCCAGCTCGGGCTGCTCGCCCGCCGGCGCTTCCTGCCGCTGTTCGCCACCCAGTTCCTGGGGGCGTTCAACGACAATCTCTACCGCTCCGCGATGCTGTTCCTGGTGTCGTTCCACCTCTACGCCGGCCAGTCGGAGCGGGCGGCGCTGGTGGCGGTGATTGCCGGCGGCGTGTTCATCCTGCCCTATTTCCTCTTCTCGTCGCTGTCGGGGCAGCTCGCCGACACGACCGACAAGGCGCGGATCGCGCGCTGGGTGAAGATCGCCGAGGTCGCGATCATGGCCGTGGGGGCGGCGGCGGTCGCCAGCGGGTCGCTCGCGCTGCTGTTCGCGACGCTGTTCGCGATGGGCACGCATTCGACGGTGTTCGGTCCGGTCAAATACGCGATCCTGCCGCAGCATCTCGCCGACCGCGAGCTGATGGGCGGCACCGGCCTGATCGAGGCGGGCACCTTCCTCGCGATCCTGTCGGGTCAGCTCGCCGGCGGGCTGCTGACTCCGGCGCAGGCGATCGTCGCGATGCTGGGCGTGGCGGGCGTCGGCGTGGTCGCCAGCCTGTTCATCCCCGCGGCGCCGCCCGCCGTCGCTGCGGCGGGCGCGCGTGTCGACGCCAATCTGGTCCGTTCGACCGCCGCCATCGTCCGCCACGCGGCAGCGCGGCGCGAGCTGTTCCTGGTGATCCTCGGCATCACCTGGTTCTTCGCGCTGGGGGCGGTGCTGACGCAGCAGTTCGTGCCGCTCGTCGGCCACCTCAATGCCGGGCCGGACGTGGGCGCGCTGTTCCTCGGGCTGTTCTCGGTCGGCGTGGCGATCGGGTCGGTGCTCGTCGGGCGGCTGCTCAAGGGGGAGATCTCGGCGCGTTACGTGCCGGTGGGCGCGCTGGTGATGGCGCTCGCGACCATCGATCTCGGCTGGACGGTGTCGCGCCTCGCCCCCGCCGCGACGACCGTCGACATCGCCGGCTTCCTGCACAGCGCGGGGAGCTGGCACCTGGTCGCCGACCTGCTCGCCATCGCGATCGCGGGCGGCGTGTTCATCGTGCCGCTCTACGCGTTGCTCCAGACGCTGGGCGATCCGGCCAACCGCTCGCGCGACGTGGCGGCGAACAACATCGTCAATGCCGCGGGCATGGTGCTGGTGTCGCTGGTGGTCGCGGGGCTGCTCGGCGCGGGCGCGGGATCGGCGGCGCTGTTCGTCACGCTGGGCGCGATCGGCCTCGTCGTCGCGCTGGTCGCCTGCGCGCTGCTGCCCGAAACCGTGTTCAAGACGGTGATCCGCGCGACGCTCCGGCTGCTCTACCGCGTCGAGCTGGTCGGGGCGGAGCACATGCCGGCGGCGGGCACCCGCGCGGTGGTGGTGGTCAATCACGTCTCCTTCCTCGACGGGCTGCTGCTCGGCGCCTTCCTGCCCGGCAAGCCGACCTTCGCCGTCCACACCCGCATCGCCGAGGCCTGGTGGGTGAAGCCGTTCCTCAAGCTGTTCGACACCTTCCCGGTCGACGCCACCAACCCGATGGCGGCCAAGGCGATGGTGAAGGCGGTGCGCGAGGGGCGGACGCTGGTGATCTTTCCCGAAGGCCGCATCACCGTCACCGGTGCGCTGATGAAGGTGTTCGACGGCCCCGGCATGGTCGCCGACAAAGCGGACGCGCCGATCGTGCCGGTGCGGATCGAGGGCGCGCAGTTCACCCCCTTCTCGCGCGTCACGGGCAAGATGCGCACCCGCTGGTTCCCGCGCATCCGGCTGACGGTGCTGCCGCCGCGCCAGCTCAGCGTGGCGGGCGAGATGAGCGCCCGCGAGCGCCGCGCGATCGCCGGCCGGCGGCTCTACGACCTGATGAGCGCGACCGCGTTCCAGACCAGCGACACCGCCCGGACGCTGTTCACCGCGCTGCTCGACGCCGCCGAACGGCACGGCCGCGACGCGCCGGTGGTGGAGGACGTCAAGCGCACGCCGCTGTCCTACGGCCGGCTGGTGACCGGCGCGCTGGCGCTCGGCCGGGTGCTGACGCGCGGCACCGCGCGCGGCGAGGCGGTCGGGCTGCTGCTCCCCAACGTCAACGGCACGGTCGCCGCGTTCTTCGCACTGCAGGCGACCGGGCGGGTGCCGGCGATGCTCAACTATACCGCGGGCGCGGCGAACATCGCCGCCGCCTGCACCGCCGCCCAGGTGCGCACGATCGTCACCGCGCGCGCCTTCGTCGAGCAGGCGAAGCTCACCGCGCTGGTCGACGCGCTCGCCGCCGAGTACCGGCTGGTGTATCTGGAGGATCTGGCGGCCGGCATCGGCACGCTTGCCAAGCTGCGCGCGCTCGTCGCCGGCCGCTTCGCGCGTGCCGCCCACAAGCGGCTGCGGATCGACCCGGACGCGCCCGGCGTGATCCTGTTCACCTCGGGCTCGGAAGGGTTGCCCAAGGGGGTGGCGCTCAGCCACCGCAACCTGCTCGCCAACTGCGCGCAGCTTGCCGCGCGGATCGACTTCAGCCCCAGCGACATCGTGCTCAACGCGCTGCCGGTGTTCCACAGCTTCGGCCTGACCGGCGGGACGCTGCTGCCGGTGCTGAACGGCATTCGCACCGTGCTCTACCCGAGCCCGCTCCACTATCGCATCGTCCCGGCGATGGCGTACGACGCCAATGCCACCATCCTGTTCGGCACCGACACGTTCCTCGCCGGCTATGCGCGGATGGCGCACCCGTACGACTTCTACAGCGTGCGCTACATCTTCGCGGGCGCCGAGAAGGTGCGCGACGCGACGCGCGCGACCTATGCCGAGCGGTTCGGGCTGCGCATCTTCGAAGGCTATGGCGCTACCGAGGCTGCGCCGGTGATCGCGGTCAACACGCCGATGCACTTCCGTGCCGGCAGCGTCGGGCGGTTGCTGCCCGGGATCGAGGCGCGGCTGGAGCCGGTGCCGGGGATCGACGACGAGGGCGGCACCGTCGGCCGGCTGTCGATCCGCGGGCCCAACGTCATGGCCGGCTATTACAAGGCCGATGCGCCGGGCACGCTGCAGCCGCCGGCGGGCGGGTGGCACGACACGGGCGACATCGTCGCGATCGACGCGGCGGGCTTCGTCACCATCCGCGGCCGTGCCAAGCGCTTCGCCAAGATCGGCGGCGAGATGATCTCGCTGCCCGCGGTCGAGGGCTATGCCGCGCGATGCTGGCCGGATGCCGACCACGCCGTCGTCACGCGCCCCGATGCGCGCAAGGGCGAGCAACTGGTGCTCTTCACCACCCACACCGGCGCGCGTGCCGGCGAGCTCGGCGCCTGGGGTCGGGCGAACGGCGTCGCCGAACTCGCGCTGCCGCGCGACGTGCGAAATGTCGCCGCGCTGCCGGTGCTGGGGACGGGCAAGACCGACTATGTCACGCTGGGCGATTGGGCGGCCGACCCCGCCGCGGCCCCGGTGGATCCGGGGACCGGCGAGGAAGAGCCCGAGGTTGCCGAGGCCTGACGGCCCCGGCCGCCGTCACACCGCCGCCAGCGCCTGGTCGAAGTCGGCGATCAGGTCGTCGGCATTCTCCACGCCCACCGAGATGCGGACGAGATTGTCGGTGATGCCGAGCTCCTGCTTGCGCTGGTCGGGCACCGACAGATGCGTCATCGCCGCGGGGCAGGAGGCGAGCGTCTCGGTGCCGCCCAGGCTGACCGCGAGCTTGGCGATCTTGAGGTTGTCGAGGAAGGCGAAGCTCTCCCGCTCGCCGCCCTTCAGGTAGAGCGAGAAGGTCGATCCCGCGCCGCTGCAATGGCGGCGGTAGATGTCGGCCTGGCGGCCGTCCTCCAGGAAGCCGAGGTAGCCGACGCTCGCCACCTTGGGATGGTCGCGGAAGAAGGCGCAGACCTTGGCGGCGTTCTCGCCCGCGCGGCTCATCCGCAGTTCGAGCGTCTCCAGGCTGCGCAGCAGCATCCACGCGGTGTTGGGGTCGCAGATCGTGCCGATGGTGTTGCGCATCATGCGGATCGGGTCGATCCACGCCTTGGCGCCCGAGACGCCGCCCGCCACCAGGTCCGAATGGCCGCCGGCGTATTTGGTGAGGCTGTAGACGACCAGGTCGGCGCCGTGGCGGAGCGGCTGCTGCCACAGCGGGCCGAGGAAGGTGTTGTCGATCGCGATCGGCGGCTTGTTCTCGCCGAGCAGGCGGTCGCGCACGCGCGACACTGCCTCGATGTCCACCAGCGCATTGGTCGGATTGGCGGGGCTTTCGAGGTAGATCAGCGAGACGTTGCCCTGCGCCTTGCCGCGCTCGATCACCGCCTCGATCTCCGCCTCGCTGGCGCCGGCGGGAAAGTCGAGGAAGGTCACGCCGAAGCGGCCGAGGATGCGGCCGATCAGCGTCTCGGTCGCGGCGTAGAGCGGCGCGGAATGGACGATCACGTCGCCCGGCTTGACCAGCGCCAGCATCAGCGTGGCGATCGCCGACATGCCCGAGGAGAAGACCAGCGCGTCCTCGGCATCCTCCCAGATGCCGAGCCGGTCCTCGAGAATCTCCTGGTTGGGGCCGTTGAACCGCGAATAGACCAGCCCGTCGACGCCGCCCGGCCGCTTGCCGGTCACCCCCTCGAAGTGGCGCTTCCCGGCGGCCGCATTCTCGAACACGAAGGTCGAGGTGAGGAAGATCGGCGGCTTGAGCGAGCCTTCGGACAGCGCCGGGTCGAAGGCATGGCCCATCATCAGCGTCGAGGGCGACAGGCGGCGGCCGCCCACCTCCAGGACTTCGGGGCGCGGCCGGCGGCGCGCCGGCGCCCCGCTGATCTCGGCTTCGGTTTCGGGATTCGAGGATGCGTTCACGGGAGGTCTCCCTGACCAGTAAGCGGGCATCCTAGCCGTTCCGGACGGCCAAGCCATGTCTATTCGCCGAGCGGCGGTGCAGGCGTCGCGCTCGCGCTCACCGGCCGGTCGCGTGGCGTTCGGCCATGTAGCGTCCGGGCGAGGTGCCGAGCGCCTTGCGGAACATCGTCACGAAGCTCGGCACGCTCTCATACCCCAGGTCGGCGGCGACCTGCTGGATCGAGGCGCCGCCCGCCATCCACTGCACCGCCAGCACGATCGCCAGCTGCTGGCGCCATCGTCCGAAGCTCATGCCCGTCTCGTGGCGGATCGTGCGTTCGAGCGTGCGGTCGCTCATGCCGGCGCGCTGCGCCCAGCGACGGAGCGTGCCGCGATCGGACGGCGTCTCCATCATCTCCGCGACGATCCTGCGCAGCCGCGGATCGCCCGGCATCGGCAGGTGCAGTTCCTCGACCGTCGCCGCGGCGAGTTCGTCGAGCAGTACCGCGATGAGGTGGGCATTGGCCCCCGTCTCTTCGTACAGGAGCGGCAGGCTCGCCGCCCGGGTCAGCACTTCGCGCAGCAGCGGCGTGACCGAGACGGTGCAGCAGGTCTCCGGCAGGCCGCGGCTTCCCTCCGCGGAGACGAAGGCGTTGTAGCCCTCGATCGCCCCCGTCGACGTCCGCACTGCGTGAGACGCGCCGCCGGGAACCCACAGCGCGCTGCGCGGCGGCACCACCCAGAGCCCGCCCTCGACCTCGCAGCGAAGCGCCCCGCGCTGGATGAGGATCAGCTGCCCCTTGGCATGCCGGTGCGGCGCCAGTTCGATCCCCGCGAAGTCGGCCGCCAGGAAGCCGAAGGTGACGACCGGCCTGGGGACCGCGTCGGGATCGGTCCAGTCGGCAGTGGCGGAGAGCGTGTCGAGGATCGGCATGCGCACGACGTAGCACTTCGGGCGTGGCGGGTTCCAGTAACAATCTGTCCAGCCTTGGTAATGACGCCAATCCGTGGCCGGCCTAGTTCGTCGCGAGCCGGGCCGAATGGCCGGAACGGCCGTTGCCTGGAGAAGAACCGGTCATGCCGATGCGTACGAATGCGATCGCCGAGCGCGGGCGGGAGGCAGGAGAGGCGGTTTCCGCGGCGGGCAGGGCTCCCGGCCGGGTCAGCCAGGCGCTGATCCGCCTGTTGATGCGGCGCGCCACCGTCGCCGCGACCGAGCGCCTGACCGAAGGATTCACCTTGCTCACGCTCGAAGGAACGGCGCTCCGCGACGTGGCATGGACGCCGGGACAGAAGATCCAGGTGGCGATGGGGTCGGCGTTCGTCGCGCGGACCTACACGCCGATCGTGTGGAACGCGGCCGCCGGGCGGACCTGCATTCTGGGGTTCGATCCGGGCGAAGGCCCCGGCGCCCGCTGGCTGCGTCACGCCGCGGTCGGCGACGCCTGCGACCTGCTCGGGCCGCGCGCGTCGGTCGATCTGCGCCGGCTGCCCGGACCGATCGCGCTGTTCGGGGACGAGACCGCGATCGGCCTCGGCCATGCGCTGCGCCATCAGCACCCGCATTCGGCGGTCCGCTGCCATTTCGAGGTCGGCGACGAAGCCGCTGCCCGCGACGTGCTGCGGTGCATGGATCTGGACGACGCGGCGCTGTTCGACCGGCGGGCAGACGAGGCCCATCTGGAGGCCGTCGAGGCGCTGCTGCCGGCGCTCGACGCGGGTGGTGCGACCTTCGTGCTGACCGGGCGGGCGGGGATGGTGCAGCGTCTGCACCGGGCGCTGAAGCGCCACGCCGTGCCGCGTGGGCGCATCCTCACCAAGGTCTATTGGGCACCCGGCAAGACCGGGCTCGACTGAGGGGGCGTTCCGCAGCCGCCGCGCCGCACGGCTGCGGCCGTGCGTCAGGCCGGCGGCAGCAACTGGCCCAGCGCGCCCAGCACCGCATCGGCATCGTACGGTTTTTGCAGGACCGGCACGTCGCGGAAGGTCGGCGGCACGACGGCGGGGTCGTAGCCGGTGAGGAACAGGAACGGCACGCCGCGCCGGCGCAGCCCGGCCGCGACGGCGAACGAGACTTCCCCGTCCAAATTGATGTCGACGATCGCCACGTCGACGCCGCCACGATCGAGTTCCGCGCGCGCCGATTCTTCGTTGGAGGCGGGTCCCGCGACGTCCATCGCCTCGTGCTTGAGCATGCGCACGAGATCGTCGGCAATGAAATACTCGTCCTCGACGACGAGGATGCGGACGGGTTCTTTACGAGGCGGCATGCGTTGCTCCGGAGTGGATGCGTACCCTTAGTCGGCGCTTTCCGCGTTGGTGAATAACATAGATGAGTACCTATCCTTTGGGAATTGCTAAACTATGTCCAGGATCGCGGAAGGAGATCGCGTGCAGGACGAAGACCCTGGCGCCGCGGAAATGCTGGCACGCCACCTGGAAAACTTCGCCACGCTGTCGCCCGAGGAAATCGCCGCGATCGAAGCGACGTTGGCGCTTCCGGTCCGCTCCGGGTCCGCGCGTCGCGACCTGATCGTCGAGGGCGCGCCGCCGCGCGCGGTGTTCCTGATCGTCTCCGGCTGGGCCTGCCGGTTCAAGACGCTGGAGGACGGCCGCCGCCAGATCGTCGGATTCCTGCTGCCCGGGGACGTGTGCGACCTCAACAACGTGCTTCTCGCCAGAATGGATCATTCCATCGGCGCGCTGACCGAGGTGCGCTACGTCGAGATTTCGAACACGGCGCTCCAACGCCTGTCGCTGGAGCACCCGCGCGTGGGGCAGGCATTGTCGTGGCAGATGCTTGTGACGCTTTCGACTCAGCGCGAATGGACGATGAACATCGGCCAGCGCAACGCGCTGGAACGGCTCGGCAGCCTGTTCTGCGAACTGTCGCTGCGCCTGCAGGCGGTGGGGCTCGCGACCCCGCTCGGCTACGACTTCCCGTTGACCCAGACCGACTTAGCCGACGCGACCGGGCTTACCTCGGTGCACGTCAACCGCACCTTGCAGCACCTGCGCGCGGCCGGGCTGATCTCGCTTTCGTCGCGCGTGCTTCGCATTCCGGACTACGCGGCGCTCGAAGACGCGTCGCTGTTTACGCCGGAGTATCTGCATCTCGATCAACGGGACACGCGCAGGGGACATAATCTTCCAGGGGGCGTATTCCCGGGAGGACTGGCAGGTCGATGAGTGCCATGCAGGAGAATATCTCGGTATTGCGGTTCGCGTTGGCGGAGGCGGAGCGCGAACGCGACGCCGCCCTCGCCCGGCTGGAGCAGGCCCAGGACGACCGACAGAACGAACGCCGCGAGGATCAGCACGATCTGCGCAACCTGCTCGCGGTCGTCCGGGCGATTGCACGACGCAGCGCGGACGGCGCCGAGACGGTGGACGAATATGCAGCCGTCCTCGACGGGCGGCTGTCGGCCTATCTCCACGTCCAGGCGGCGATCGCGCGCGATCCGGCGCGCTGCGTCGATCTGCTCACGCTGGTCGCCGACGAACTGCTGCGGTTCGGGATCAAGGTGGGCGAGGGCGCCGCGCTGGACGGACCGCCGGTGCTGCTCACCGGCCGGACCGCCGGGCTGATGGCGCTGGCCTTCCACGATCTGGCGGTCGAGCTGGTGCCGGATGCCGCGCCGGGCGCCGATCAGGAGGTGGTGCGCGTCGCCTGGCGGAGCGATCCGGAGGCGCGGCAGCTCGTGATCGACTGGACGGCGCCGCGTGGATCGCACGCGGACGATGCAGCGCGGTGGTCGAGCTGGGTGGAACAGGCGCTCCAGCACCAGCTCGACGCCGCCATCACCCGTTCGGAGGGCGAGGGCGCACGCTCGGCCGAGTTCCGGCTGCCGGCGATCTGCTGGCGGGCCGACGACGGCGCCGGGGTGTGACGGCACCGTCGACGGCAGCCTCCGAACGGGTCGTCGTGTGATCGGCTCAGTCGATCACCACCATTGGATTTGATCACTTCCCACTCGGGCTCCTGCTCCCTATTTCCTTCGCATCCGCAGCATGGAGATTGGGAATGGGAATTATCGGTAGCGCGCTCAAGCCGTTCACGACGCAGGCCTACAAGCAGGGCAAGTTCGTCGAGGTGAGCGAGCGCGACGTCACCGGCAAGTGGGCGGTGTTCTTCTTCTACCCGGCGGACTTCACCTTCGTCTGCCCGACGGAGCTGGAGGACCTGGCCGACAACTACGGCGAGTTCCAGAAGCTCGGCGTCGAGATTTACAGCGTCTCGACCGACACGCATTTCAGCCACAAGGCGTGGCACGACACGTCGCCGGCGATCGGCAAGATCGACTTCACCATGCTGGGCGACGCGTCGGGCACGATCACCAACAACTTCGGCGTGATGCGCGACGGCGCCGGCCTCGCCGACCGCGCGACCTTCGTGGTCGATCCGGAGGGCGTGATCCAGTTCGTCGAGATCACTTCGGAAGGCGTCGGCCGCAACGCAGTCGAACTGCTGCGCAAGATCAAGGCGGCGCAGTATGTTGCGGCGCACCCGGGCGAGGTCTGCCCGGCGAAGTGGGAAGAGGGTGAAACCACGCTCGCCCCGTCGCTCGATCTGGTCGGCAAGATCTAACCAACCCAGCCTCTTGGGTAACCAGGCGGCCCGGGGTGAATCCGTTCGCCCCGGGCCGTTTTGTATCAAGTTTCCGGAGTTTCCCCCATGCTCGACGCCAATCTGACGCAGCAGCTCAAGGCCTATCTGGTCAACATCCGCGAGCCGATCGAGCTCGTCGCGTCGCTCGGAACCGACGCCAAGTCGCGCGAGCTGGGCGAGCTGCTCGACGAGATCGCCGCCCTTTCCGACAAGATCGCCGTCGTGCAGGCGGACGATGCGCGTACCCCCAGCTTCCTGATCCGCCGCATCGGCACCGACATCGGCGTGCGCTTCGCCGGCATTCCGATGGGGCATGAGTTCACCTCGCTGGTGCTGGCGCTGCTCCAGGTCGGCGGCCACCCGTCCAAGGCCGCGCAGGATCTGATCGAGCAGATCCGCAGCCTCGACGGCGACTTCGCCTTCGAGACTTATTTCTCGCTGTCGTGCCAGAACTGCCCGGACGTGGTGCAGGCGCTGAACCTGATGGCGGTGCTCAACCCGCGCGTCAGCAACGTCTCGATCGACGGATCGCTGTTCAAGGACGAAGTCGAGGCGCGCAAGGTGATGGCGGTGCCGACCGTCTATCTGAACGGCGAAGTGTTCGGCCAGGGCCGCATGGAGCTGGAGCAGATCGTCGCCAAGATCGACAGCGGTGCCTCCGCGCGGGCCGCCGACAAGATCCGCACCAAGGACCCGTTCGACGTGCTGGTGGTGGGCGGTGGCCCGGCCGGCGCCGCCGCGGCCGTCTATGCCGCGCGCAAGGGCATCCGCACCGGCATCGCCGCCGAGCGGTTCGGTGGGCAGGTGCTCGACACGATGGCGATCGAGAACTTCATCTCGGTGCCGCATACCGAGGGACCGAAGCTCGCCGCGCATCTGGAGCAGCACGTCAAGGAATATGACGTCGACGTGATGAACCTGCAGCGCGCCGACAAGCTGATCCCGGCAGCCCAGCCGGGCGGGCTTCACGAGGTGCGGCTGGAGAACGGCGCGTCGCTGAAGGCGCGCACTGTGATCCTGTCGACCGGTGCCCGCTGGCGCCAGATGAACGTGCCGGGCGAGGACGCGTACAAGAACAAGGGCGTGGCCTATTGCCCGCACTGCGACGGCCCGCTGTTCAAGGGCAAGCGCGTGGCGGTGATCGGCGGCGGCAACTCGGGCGTCGAGGCGGCGATCGATCTCGCCGGCATCGTCGCGCACGTCACGCTGATCGAGTTCGATTCCGACCTGCGCGCCGACGCGGTACTCCAGCGCAAGCTCGCCAGCCTGCCGAACGTCCAGATCATCACCTCCGCGCTCACCACTGAGGTGAAGGGCGACGGCGAGAAGGTCGTTGGGCTGGCCTACAAGGACCGCAACCACGACACGCGCCACGAGATCGCGCTCGAGGGCATCTTCGTGCAGATCGGCCTGGTGCCGAACACCGAGTGGCTGAAGGGCGCGGTCGCACTCACCCCGCGCGGCGAGATCGAGATCGACCATCGCGGCGAGACGTCGCAGCCCGGCATCTTCGCCGCCGGCGACGCGACCACGGTGCCGTACAAGCAGATCGTGATCGCGATGGGCGAGGGCTCGAAGGCGGCGCTGTCGGCGTTCGACTATATGATCCGGCTGGCGCCGGTCGACACCGCGCAGGCGGCGTAAACGAAGGCGGCGCGGCGCACGGGCCGCGCCGCACCAAGCCATCCGTGTCCCCGCGCAGGCGGGGACCCAGAGCCAAGCAAAACCACCGTTCGTGCTCGTAACCCTGGGCTCCCGCCTGCGCGGGAGCACGCATGAGGAAGAGCGAGGGTGTGTACCTTCGCGCTGCCTACCGCCCCGCCTGCACCTGCGGCTGCTCGGTTGCGACCACCGGCAGCCACACCGCCGTCGGCGACTTCGCATTATGTTCGATCGTCACCGTCGCCTTCTGGAAGTCGGCGGGCTTGGCGAAGAAGATGTTGGGCACGTACTTCTGCGGATTGCGATCGTAGAGCGGGAACAGCGTCGACTGGATCTGCACCATGATCTTGTGCCCCGGCTGGAACACGTGGTTCACCGTCGGCAGGCGGAAGCGATAGCGCTGGACCTTGTTGGCCGGGATCGGCGTCGGCTTCTCGAAGCTGTCGCGATAGCGGCCGCGGAAGATGTCGAGCGCGATCGGCAGCTGGTATCCGCCCATCTTCGGGTCGGACGCGACCTCGTCCGGATACACGTCGATCAGCTTGACCACGAAGTCGCCATCGCTACCGGTTGTGCGGGCGAACAGGTCGGCGATCGGCGCACCCGAGACGCGCGTCGGCGTCGTCAGTACTTCCGTCTGGTAGGTGAGCACGTCGGTGCGGCCGTCGACCGAGCGCTGATCGCTCACCAGCCATTCCTTCCAGCGCGCGGAGTCCGCGAACGTCACCGGCCGCGCGAGGTACGGCACCGGCTTGGCGGGATCGGCGACGTAGCTGTCGCTGCCGCCGGCGGGCTTGCCAAAGGAGAGGCCATAGTCGCCCTGCAGATAGAGCGGCGTTAGCGGGCGGGCGCAGTCCTTTTCGCAGGCGAGCGGCCAAGTGGCGAGCCGGTCCCAGTGGTTCGCACCGGTGTTGTAGATCAGCACCGGCGGCGCCTCGTACGCCGGGGCGTCGTCGCGGAGATAGCGGTTGAAGAAGGGCAGCAGCACGTCGCGGCGGAACTGGAGCGCGGTGTCGCCGTCCCAGTTGAGCGGCCCGAGCGACGAGCCGTCGTAGTTCACCTGACTGTGCCGCCACGGCCCCATGACGAGATGGTTGTTGCCCGCCTTGCCGACAGCCTTGAGCGCTTCCCAGCTCATGATCGCGCCGTACATGTCCTCCTGGTCCCACAGGCCCTGGATCCACAGCGTCGGCACGTTGGAGGGATTGGCCGCGACCATCTTGTCGAGCGCCTGGCCCTGCCACTCGGCGTCGTAGGCCGGGTGCTCCGACATGCGCCGCCAGAAGGGCAACTGGTCGAAGCCCGACTGCTTGGCCCAGGCGCCGGCCGATCCGATGCGACGGAAGGTCTCGTAGTCGTCGAGCCCGGTCGAGGGCGGCTCCTGGCCCGCGCCCTTGTAGCCGCTCTGCGATCCGATCCAGCCGATGTTCGCCTGGCGGAACGCGCCATAGTGGAACCAGTCGTCGCCCATCCAGCCGTCAATCATCGGGCTCTGAGGTGCAGCGACCTTGAGCGCCGGGTGCGGCCCGAGCAACGCCATCACCACGGTGAAGCCTTCGTAGGACGAGCCGAGCATGCCGACGCGGCCGTTGGATTCGGGCAGATTCGCCTTGTTCACCAGCCAGTCGATCGTGTCGTAGGCGTCGGTGACGTGATCGACCTTGGTGTGGTTGAGCGGGCCGATCACCGGCCGGGTGACGACATAGTCGCCCTCCGACCCGAATTTGCCGCGGATGTCCTGGAAGACGCGGATATAGCCGTCCTTCACGAACACTTCGTCGCCCTGCGGCAGCGTCGACAGCATCTTGGGGCTGTCGGTGCGCGAGGCGCGACCCGAGGCGTTGTAGGGGGTGCGGGTCAGCAGGATCGGGGCGTTGGTCGCGCCCTTGGGCACGATGATGACCGTGTGCAGCTTCGTCCCGTCGCGCATCGGCACCATGATCTCGCGCCGATCATAGTCGTAGGCGGTCGTCGGCATGGTGAAGTTGGCGGGGATGTCGCCCGCGCTCGCCTCGGTGCGCGTGTCGACGTCCTTGGGGGCGGGCGGCGCCACCTGCGCGGTGAGGGCGGCGAACAGCATCGGGGCGGCAAGCAGGGCAGGGCGCAGGCGCATGGGCAGATCCTTGGGTGCGGCGCCGTAGGAGAGAGGGCGCTGTGCGCATTGTTGCGAGGCGGGCCCGCCGAGTAAAGCGGCTTGTGCCCTGCCTTCCTCCACGTGCTCCTGCGCAGGCATGAGCCCAGGGTGTTGCGCGCCACGTGCCGTTGGTCTGCGTGGCCCTAGGCTCCTGCCTGCGCAGGAGCACGGTGGTGTTTTGCTCTGGGACCCGTCAGCCGTGCAGCCGCGCCGCGTGCCAGGCGACATGCTCGGGCAGGAAGGTGGAGATGAAATAATAGCTGTGGTCGTATCCCGGCTGCATCCGCAGCGTTAGCGGAATGCCCGCGGCCGCGCACACCTCGCGCAGCAACTCGGGCTTGAGCTGTTCCTTCAGGAAGCCGTCGGCGTCGCCCTGGTCGACCAGCAGCTCGGACAGGCGTGCGCCGTCCGCGATCAGCGCGCAGGCGTCATAGGCGCGCCACGCGCCCTTGTCGGTGCCGAGATAGCCGGTCAGCGCCTTTTCGCCCCACGGGCAGTGGAGCGGTGCCACGATCGGCGCGAAGGCCGAGACGCTGCGGAAGCGATCGGGGTTGCGCAGCGCGATCGTCAGCGCGCCGTGCCCGCCCATCGAATGGCCGGTGATCGACTGGCGCTGGAGGTCCGCCATCGGAAACTCGGCGGCGATCAGCGCGGGCAGTTCCTCCTCGACATAGGAACGCATGCGGAAGTGCGTCGACCAGGGTTCCTCGGTCGCATCGAGGTAGAAGCCCGCGCCCTGGCCGAAGTCCCATGCGTCGTCGTCCGGAACGTCGTCGCCGCGCGGCGAGGTGTCGGGCGCGATCAGGATCACGCGATGCTCGGAGCAGGCGGCGCGATACTCGCCCTTGTCGGTCACATTGGCATGGGTGCAGGTGAGGCCGGAGAGATACCAGAGCACCGGCAGCCGCTCGCCCGCGTCGTGCGGCGGCACGAACACCGAAAAGGTCATCGGCGTACCGGTCACGGTGGACTCGTGGCGGTAGACGCCTTGGGTGCCGCCGTGAGCGCGCGCGCTGGAGACGATCTCGATCATGCCGGCCGGTACACGCCGCACAGCTTGTTGCCGGCGGGATCGCGCAGATATGCCAGGTGGAGCGGTCCGATCGGGCTCTGCCGCTCGCCGGGCGGGGCCTCGATCGCGGTGCCGCCGTTCGCCACGCCCGCCGCGTGCCACGCCTGCAACTGATCGGTGCTGGAGCAGGCAAAGCCGATGGTGCCGCCGTTCGCATGGCATGCCGGCTCGCCGTTGATCGGGCGCGTCAGCATGAACATGGCGCCGCCCAGCACGTAGATCACGCGTCCCTTCGGGTCCTCGTGCCCCGGCGCGGCGCCGAGGACACCCAGCGCGGCGTCATAGAAGGCCCGGCTCGCCGGCATGTCATCCGTGCCAAGCATCACATGGCTGAACATCGCGTGTCTCCTCAGTAGACCACGACGCTGCGGATGCTCTCGCCCGCGTGCATCAGGTCGAAACCCTTGTTGATCTCTTCGAGCGAGAGGACGTGCGTGATCATCGGGTCGATCGCGATCTTGCCGTCCATGTACCAGTCGACGATCTTCGGCACGTCGGTGCGGCCCTTGGCGCCGCCGAAAGCGGTGCCGCGCCAGTTGCGGCCGGTGACCAGCTGGAACGGGCGGGTGCTGATTTCCTTGCCCGCCTCGGCCACGCCGATGACGATCGAGGTGCCCCAGCCGCGGTGGCAGGCCTCCAGCGCGGTGCGCATCACCTCGGTGTTGCCGGTGCAGTCGAAGGTATAGTCGGCGCCGCCGTCGGTGAGCGCCAGAATCTCGGCGATCACGTCCTCGCGGCTCTTGCCCTTGCCGTCGATGAAGTCGGTCATGCCGAACTGGCGGCCCCAGCTCTCGCGATCGGGGTTGATGTCGACGCCGATGATCTTGTTGGCGCCGGCGAGCTTCGCACCCTGCAGCACGTTGAGGCCGATGCCGCCCAGCCCGAAGACGACGATGTTGTCGCCAACCTGCACCTTGGCGGTGTTGACCACCGCGCCGACGCCGGTGGTGACGCCGCAGCCGATGTAGCAGCTGGTCTGGAAGGGCGCGTCCTCGCGGATCTTCGCCACGGCGATCTCGGGCAGCACGGTGAAGTTCGAGAAGGTCGAGCAGCCCATGTAATGGAAGATCGGCTTGCCCTTGTAGCTGAACCGCGTCGTGCCGTCGGGCATCAGCCCCTTGCCCTGGGTGGCGCGGATCGCGGTGCACAGGTTGGTCTTGCCCGACAGGCACGACTTACACTGGCGGCATTCGGGGGTGTAGAGCGGGATGACATGGTCGCCCGGCTTCACGCTGGTGACGCCGGCGCCGACCTCGCGCACGATGCCCGCGCCTTCGTGGCCCAGTACGCTCGGGAAGATGCCTTCCGAGTCCAGCCCGTCAAGCGTGTAGGCGTCGGTGTGGCAGATGCCGGTGGCCATGATCTCGACCAGCACTTCGCCGGGCTTGGGTCCTTCGAGGTCGAGTTCGACGATCTCGAGCGGCTGTTTCGCCTCGAACGCAACGGCGGCGCGTGTCTTCATGGGATCTCTCGCAATGGGGCAGGGTCGGCGCCCCGGATAGCGAAGCCGCGCCCCGACGCAAAGCCGGAGCGCGGTAGAGAAGGCCGGTCAGCGGCGCTGCGGCAGCGCATAGGCGATCACCTGGTCGCCTACCTTGGTCTCCATGAAGTGATGGCCGCCGGTCATGATCACCAGATACTGGCGGCCGTTGTAGGCATAGGTCATCGGCGTCGCCTGGCCGCCGGCGGGCAGCACGTCCTGCCACACGACCTTGCCGGTCTTCAGGTCGATCGCGCGGATCAGGTTGTCGGTCGCCGCGGCGATGAACACCAGCCCGCCGGCGGTGACCACCGAGCCGCCGTTGTTGGGCGTGCCGATCGTCACGGGCAGCCCCGACGGGATGCCGAACGGCCCGTTCGTGCGCGCGGTGCCGAGCGGGCGGTCCCACAGCGTCTTGCCGCTGCGCAGGTCGATCGCGCGGATGCCGCCATAGGGGGGCTGCTTGCACAACAGGCCGGTGAAGGGCAGCCGCCAGCCGGCGTTGACGTCGACCGCGAAGGGGGTCCCCGCCTGCGGATCGCCCGCGCCCTCGGCGCCGCTGCCCATGTCGCCGCCGCGCGCCTGGCTGCGCGGCGCCCAGCCCTTCTTGTCGGCGACCGCGCGCGGCACCAGCCGGACATAGTTGGGCATGTCGTTGTAGTTGGCGACGATCACCCCGCGCACGGGATCGATCGCGATGCCGCCCCAGTCGGTTCCGCCGTTATAGCCGGGATATTCGATCGAGCGCTGCTCGTCCGACGGCGGCGTGTAGAAGCCCTTGTACGCGGCACGGCGGAACTGGATGCGGCACACCATCTGGTCGATCGGCGACATGCCCCACATGTCGCGCTCGGTCAGGTTGTCCTTGCGCAGCGTGTGGTAGAGCGACACCGGCTGGCTGTCGACGCGGCGGCGTGGCTCGACGCCGGTGGTCGGCACCGGGATGCGACCCGTCTGCGTGAGCGGCCGGCCGGTGCGGCGGTCGAGCACATAGATATCGCCCTGCTTCGACGGCACCACGATCGCGGGAACGGCGCCGCCGGCGGTCGGGAAGTCGATCAGCGTGCCCTGCGCGCCCAGGTCATAGTCCCACACGTCGTGATGGACGAGCTGGAAGCGCCAGCGCGGGCGGCCGGTGGTCACGTCGAGCGCGACGAGCGAGGTGGCGAAGAAATCCTCGACCGGCGTGCGCGATCCGCTCCAATAATCGACCGCGGAATTGCCCATCGGCAGGTAGACCAAGCCCAGCGCCTCGTCGCCGCTCGCGGTGGTCCACATGTTGGGGGTGCCGCGGCTGTATTCGTCGCCCGGCCCCGGAATGCCTTGGCGGTCGGGGCGCAGCATGTCCCACGCCCAGCGGAACTCGCCGGTCACTGCGTCATAGCCTTGGATCACGCCGGAGGGCGCGCGCCGCTCCTGCCCGTCGAGCACCTGGTGGCCGGTGACGATGACGCCGCGGACGATGGTGGGGGGCGAGGTGATCGCCACCATGCCGGGAGTCACCGGACCCATGCCGCGCTTGATGTCGACCTGCCCGTTGGTGCCGAAGCCGGTGCACGGCCGGCCGGTGTTGGCGTCGACGGCGACGATGCGGCCGTCGAGCGTTCCCTCGAGGATGCGGGTGGCGCAGGTCGCGGTCTGCTCCGCACCGGGCACGGCGTAATAGGCGACGCTGCGGCAGGCGGCGGTGTAGGGGATATAGGCGTCGGGCACCTTCGGATCGAAGCGCCACAGCTCGCGGCCGGTGCCGGGATCGAGCGCGATCAGGATGTTGGTCGCCGAGCACAGGTAGAGGCGGTTGCCGACCTTGAGCGGGGTCGTCTCCGCGCCGTATTTGTTATGCGCCAAGTCCTCGGGTAGGTCGCGGGTGTGCGCCAGCCAGACGCGCTCGAGCGAGCCGACATTGGCGGGCGTGATCTGCGCGAGCGGCGAATAGCGGCGCGCGCCGTAGGTGCCGCCATAGGCCGGCCAGTCGGTACCGGTCGCAAGCGGATCGGCACCGGCGACCGAGGGGCCGGCGGCAGGAAGCGGCAGCGCCGCGGCGGGCGCGCCGACCTGCGCGACCACCGCGCCGCCGAGCACCGCCACCAGCAGCACCGCGGCTGCGCTGCCGAGCCCCGCCTTCCACCGGCCGGGCCGACGAGTGAGCGTCGGCATCACCAGCGCGACCAGCACCAGCAGCACCAGCGGCCCGAACAGGCGCGGGATCAGCGCCCAGATATTGGCGCCGGACTCCCAGAACGCCCAGATGGCGGTGGCCACGACGATCGCGGCGTAGAGCCATCCGCCCAGCAGGCTGCCGCGGAACAGCAGCACGCCGGCGACGACCATCGCGAGGCCGGTGACGACGTAATAGGGTGAGCCGCCGAGGATCGTGAGCCAGCCGCCGCCGAGCGTGAGCACCAGGCCGATCAGTGCGAGCAGCGCCCCCATCAGCTTTGCCGAGAGGGACGGGTAGCGTGCGGTGGGAAGTGTCAAGCCGGTCATCCTTCGCGGCGGGCGTGCGTCAGCGGTGCCCGAGAGGCAGGCAGGCGAACGGTCCAGCGATCTCCCTGCGCTTGCAGGGCAAACTCGTGCAAAAGTTCCCGGTTCCGGATCGCAGCAACATTTCGATACAATTCGGCGCGCCGTAGCGAACGCGCTGCACCGGGACCGGTGGGCAGGGTGGCGCGTTGGGAACGGCATGAACACGGTACGCCAGACGATCGCGAAGCAGGTACGGGCGCTCACCGGCGCGGGCGACGGCGCGATCGACCTCAACCGACCGCCCGGCGACGACGGGCTGTTCGGACCGGGATCGGTGAGCTGGCGCGTCCACGGCGACTTCACCTCGATGATGATCGGCGGGACGGCGGCGCTGATGCTGCAGATGCTCCACCCGCTCGCGCTGGCGGGCGTGTGGGATCACAGCAACTTTCAGCGCGACATGCTCGGGCGGCTGAAGCGCACCGCGCAGTTCATCGCCGGCACCACCTATGGCGCGACCGGCGAGGCGGACCGGCTGATCGCGCGGGTGCGGGCGATCCACGACCGCGTGCACGGCACGCTGCCGGACGGCACGCCCTACGATGCCAACGATCCGGCGCTGCTCACCTGGATCCATGTCGCGGAGGTGCGGATGTTCCTTTCCGGATACCTGCGCTACCGCAACCCTGCGCTGACGGCGGCTGAGCAGGACCGCTATTTCGCCGAATATGCCGAGGTCGCGCGGCGGCTAGGCGCGACCGACGTGCCGACCAGCCGGCGCGAGGTGGAAACCTATCTCCACGACTTGCGGCCGCAGCTGCGCTTCGACGAGCGGACGCGGATCGTGCTGCATGCGCTGCAGTCGCAGCCGGCGCCGAATCTGGCGATGCGGCCATTCGGGGACCTGACAATGCGCGCGGCGATCGACCTGCTGCCGCCGTGGGCACGCACGATGCTCCACCTGCGCGAACGGCCGGGCGAGGCGCCGCTGGTCCGCGCCGGCGCGCGCGGCGTGGGGCGGGTGCTGCGCTGGGCGCTGAGCGGCCGCAATGCGGAGGCGCAGGCGCGGCGGGCGTGACCGGAGGAAATCTCCCGTGCCCCGGCGGAGGCCGGGGCCCAGTTGGGAGGAAGGGGGCGAGGATGCGCCCAGGCTTCTAGCGTTCCGTAGCTGGGCCCCGGCCTCCGCCGGGGCACGACGCGGCTATGGGCGAGTAGCGCTGGGTCAGGGCAGCGCCGCGCGCAATTCCTCCACCCACGGCTTCGCCACGCCGTCCGACGGCGCGCGCCAGTCGCCGCGGGGGCTGAGCGCGCCGCCGCCCGAGACCTTCGGCCCGTTCGGAATCGCCGAGCGCTTGAACTGGCTCGTCTGGAAGAAGCGCCACAGGAAGGATTCGAGCCAGCGCGCGATCGTCTCCAGATCATAGTCGTTGCGCTTGCCCGCCGGGAAATCGATCGGCCAGGCGCCCGCGTCGCGCGCCTTCCAAGCATGCCAGGCGAGGAACGCGACCTTGGAAGGGGCCAGCCCCTGCCGCGTGATGTGGTGCAGGAAGAAGTCGTGCAGCTCGTAGGGGCCGATCTTGCTCTCGGTGCTCTGGATCTGGCCCTCCGCGTCGGCGGGGACGAGTTCGGGCGAGATTTCGGTGGCAAGGATATCGCCCAGCACCGCGTCGGTCGCCGCGTCGAACTGGTCGGTCTGGATCGCCCAGCGGATGAGATACTGGATCAGCGTCTTGGGCACGCCGGCGTTGACGGCATAGTGGCTCATCTGGTCGCCGACGCCATAGGTGCACCAGCCGAGTGCCAGCTCCGAGAGGTCGCCGGTGCCGAGTACGAAGCCCTCGCGCTGGTTGGCCAGGCGGAACAGATAGTCGGTGCGCAGGCCCGCCTGCACGTTCTCGAAGGTGATGTCGTAGACCGGCTCGCCGCGGCCGAACGGGTGGTCCATGTCGGCGAGCATCTGGCGCGCGGCGGGGCGGATATCGATTTCCGCGCCGGTGATGCCGAGCGCATTCATCAGCGTCCAGGCATTGGCCTTGGTGCCCTCGCTGGTCGCGAACCCCGGCATGGTGAAGCCGAGGATGTCGGTGCGCGGGCGGTCGAGACGGTCGAACGCCTTGGCCGCGACGATCAGCGCGTGCGTCGAATCGAGTCCGCCCGACACGCCGATCACCAGCCGCTTGGCGCCGGTCGAAACGATGCGCTTGCGCAGCGCCTCCACCTGGATGTTGAACGCCTCGTAGCAGTCCTCGTCCAGCATCGCGGCGTTGTTGGGCACGAAGGGAAAGCGGCGGACCTGGCGCTTGAGCCCCACGTCGGCGAAGTCCGGCTGGTGCGCGAAGCCGATGCGGCGGAAGCGGGTTTCGGGATGGCCGGCGGCGGTGGCGGCGTCGTTGAACGTCCCCATCCGCATCCGCTCCAGCCGGATACGGCCGACATCGACATCGGCGTAGATCGTCGCGTCGGCGCTCGCGAAGCGGTGCGAGGCGGCAAGCTGCTCGCCGAGTTCGTAGACCAGCCCCTGGCCGTCCCACGACAGGTCGGTGGTGCTCTCGCCGGGGCCCGCCGCCGAATAGACATAGGCGGCGACGCTGCGCGACGCCTGGGCGGCGCACAGCAGCTCACGCTCGCGCGCTTTCCCGACGACGATGTTGGAGGCGGAGAGGTTGCAGAGGATCAGGGCGCCCGCGAGCGCGCCCGCCGTCGAGGGGGGAGTGGGCGCCCAGAAATCCTCGCAGATCTCGGCATGAAAGACGAAGTCGGGCAGGTCCTCGGCGGCGAAGATCAGGTCGGTGCCGAACGGCGCGCGCTGGCCGGCGACATCGATCTCCAGCCCGGCGAGGCCGGCGCCCTCGGCGAACCAGCGCTTTTCGTAATATTCGCGGTAGTTGGGCAGGAAGCTCTTGGGCACGACGCCGAGGATGCGGCCGCGCGCGATCGCGACGGCGCAATTGTACAGCCGGCCGTTGCGGCGCAGCGCCGCGCCGACGAGCAGCACCGGGCGCAAGTCGGCGCTTGCCTCCACGACGCGGGCGAGCGCGGCCTCGGTCGCGTCGCACAGCGCATCCTGCAGGTGCAGGTCATCGATCGCGTAGGAGGAGAGGTTGAGCTCGGGGAAGACCAGCAGGTCGGCGGCGGCATCATGCCCCTCCCGCGCCAGCGTGATCGTCGCCTCGGCATTCGCGGCGCGATCGCCGGCGGTGGCGAACGGGGTGCAGGCGCCGACGCGGATCAGCCCGTGTCGGTGGATCGAGAAGAAGCGGTGCTGCGTCATCATGGCCAGCCTAACGCGCGAGGCGGCGAGAAGCTACGCTGGGGGGCGTCACCGCCCGAACCCTCGTCATGCTGACGGAAGTCAGCATGTGGATTCACATTCGAAGTGCAACAGTTGGAATGCCTCGGCGGGGGTACGGAAGCCGAGGCACTTTCTGGGGGTGTT
>NZ_JBIUCZ010000011.1:0-97854 GCF_047975845.1 Sphingomonas mangrovi
ACACCCCCAGAAAGTGCCTCGGCTTCCGTACCCCCGCCGAGGCATTCCAACTGTTGCACTTCGAATGTGAATCCACATGCTGACTTCCGTCAGCATGACGAGAGACGGTGAGGAGCCCTCAGCGGTGGGAACTCAGAACCGGGTGTCAGAACGCCGCGGTCAGCGACACCACCACCGTACTCGCCGCGATCGGGCTGCCGTTCTTGGTCTTCGAGAACCCCGATCCCAGATAGGCCGACTCGGATCGCGTGATGTCGGTATCGACATAGGCGACGCCGAGCGTCAGCTGCTTCCAGGTGGCGTCGACGCCCAGCAGCCAGTCGAAATACTCGCCGGTCGGCGCCAGGCTGGTGCCGTTGGGGCCGAGGCCGTCGTTGCCGTTCGAATAGCCGATGTGCGCCTTGGCGGTGAGCGGCGTGGTGGGGATGCCGACCGCGCCGTCGCCCGACAGATAGAGGTTGTCGCCGCGGTCGCCGTCCGGATGGGCCATGAAGTTGCCGAGCGAGGTCTGCTTGGGCGCGTAGAACACCCCCGCGGTCAGGTTCGCCGGACCCATCGTGCCCGACAGCTTGCCGTAGAGCTCGACCACGTCGCTCTCGTCGGCGCCGCCGGGATAGGTGTACCAGGTGACGCCGACGTCGAAGGCGCCGTCGGCGACGCTGCCCTTGTAGCCGGCGACCAGGTCGAGCTCGAGATTGGCGCCGCCGAACGTGCCCCAGCCGGCGAGGTTGGAGCCCCAGGTGGCGACGTAGAAGCCGCTCTCGTGCGCGATGGTGAGGCCGCCCTGCACCGCGACTTCCTTGTCGCTCTGCGACACGCCGCGGAAGCGATAGTCGGAAACGACGGCGGCGCTGCCGCTGACGGTGATGGGTTCGGGAGGCGCGGTGTCCTGCGCCTGGGCCGGGGAAACGCTACCGGCGGCAAACAGCGCCGCGAAGACCAATGTGGAGAAACGCATCTGACCCTCCTTCAGATGGGGTGACGGTTCTCCTCCTGCTTGCGGCCGGGGACATTCTGTCCGCATCCCCGTGACGCATCGCCAAGCTGCCGGTCACGGGGAGCGGCGACAATCGCCCAAATGCGCGATGCGCGTGATTGCCGCAGGTTGTTGCTGCGCTGCAACAGTGGCGTCAGCGCACCGCCAGGATGGCGTCGACCTCGACGACGGCACCGAGCGGCAGCACCGGCACGCCGACCGCGCTGCGCGCGTGCTTGCCGGCATCGCCGAACACCGCGACCATCAGCTCCGACGCGCCGTTGGCGACCTTGGGCTGGTCGGTGAAGCTGCCGGCGCTGTTGACGAACACGCCGAGCTTCACGACGCGCGCCACGCGGTCGAGGCCGCCGAGCGCCTTGTCGGCCTGGGCGAGCAGCATCAGCGCGCAGCGGCGCGCCGCCTCTACGCCATAGTCGAGCTCGCGATCCTCGCCGAGCCGGCCGGTCATCAGCGCGCCGTCCTGGAACGGCAGCTGCCCCGAGATGTGGAGCAGCCCGCCGGCCTCGACCGCGGGGACATAGGCGGCGACGGGCGCCGCCGCTTCGGGGAGGGTGAGGCCGAGTTCGGCCAGCTTCGCGGGGATATCGGTTGCCATGCCTGGGTCATCCCGTGCGGGGCGCCGACGGTCAAGCCTCGGCCGGCACCCCGGCGTCGAAGCGCGCGCCGATCCACGCCGCCGCCTCGCGCCAGTCGTCGATCCGCGCATGCGCGGCCGGCGCCGGCGGCACGTGCGGCGCGAGTCGCGGCTCGGACACCATGTGTAGCCGGTGGACGCCGGGCGCGTCCGCCGCCACCGAGTCGTGGTGGGTCGGCAGGTCGTCGACGAACGCGGTCACGGGGCCGCCGTGCTCGGCCACCAGCCGCGCCACCGCCGGGCCCTTGGGGCCCTGGTTGCACTCGACGCGATGGGCGATGCCATGGCCGGTGAGCTGCGCGATTCGCGGGTCGCGGCACTGGTCGCGCAAATTGGTGAGGATGACGATGTCGGCACGCTCGGCGAGCGCCGCCAGCGCCTCCTGCGCGTGCGGCACCAGCGTCTGCCGCTCCATTTCCGCCGGGAAGAAGCCGTCGATCAGCGACCACATCGTCTCGCGGGTGACGAGGTCGCCGCCGGCACGGTGGCGCATCGCCTTTTCGAAGCTGCCCAGCTCCAGCTGGAGATCGATGTCGTGGTGTTCGTCGAGCCAGGCGCCGAAGTGGCGCACCATGTGCAGCAGAACCTCGTCGCAGTCGCAGATCAGCAGGGGCTTCATCGGGTCTCCAGGGTGCGGCGGGCGCGGGTGAGGTCTTCTGGCGCGACCGCCAGCGCCTCGGCGCAGGCGATCAGGTCGGGCTCGTGGTTCTCGAGATAGCCGATCGTCGCGGCCAGGAAGGAAGGGGTGTTGGCACGCTCGCGCAAGGTCTCGGGCGCGATGCCGGTGATGTCGAGGAAGCGGCGCGCCCGCTCCGAATCGGCGACTACCCAGCTCAGCGCGCCCAATGCCAGCGTTGCCGCGGCTTCGGTGTTTGTCTCGTCGGGCGGCATGCCGTACAACCTCGGGGCAACAAATCGGGCCCGAGGACGTGACAAAAAGGGTGCTCGTTGTCGAGGACAACGAACTCAATCTGAAGCTGTTTTGCGACCTGCTGCGCGTGCACGGCTTCGCCACCGAGGCGGTGCGCGACGGGCGGGAGGCGGTGGCGCGCGCGCGCGCCTTCGCGCCGGACCTGATCATCACCGACATCCAGCTGCCGCACATGACCGGGCTGGAACTGATCGGCCGGCTCAAGCTCGACGCCAAGCTGCGCCACATCCCGATCATGGCGGTGACGGCCTATGTCGGGCGCGAGGACGAGGAGCGGATCCGCGCCGCCGGCGCCAACGCCTATGTCAGCAAGCCGATTTCGGTGCTGCGCTTCGTCGAGGAAGTGCGCGCGCTGCTGCCGAGCGAGGCCAACGACTCGCCGGCGCTGGCCGAGGCCGGCTGAGCGGCCGGGCCATCCGCCGTCGGTTCCACGCGCAAACGGCAGCGGCCCGCTTCCCGCCTCGGCCGAGCCGATGGGGAAACGGGCCGCTGCCGGATCGGCAGGCGACGGACCGCTCCGCCAGGCGGAGCGGCAGCCGATTACTTGATCTTGGCTTCCTTGAACTCGACGTGCTTGCGCGCGATCGGGTCGTACTTGCGGAAGTTCAGCTTCTCGGTCTGGGTGCGCGGGTTCTTCTTCGTGACGTAGAAGAAGCCGGTGTCGGCCGAGCTGACGAGCTTGATCTTGACGGTGGTCGGCTTTGCCATGACCCTGAAATCCTTCGGTTCGCAGTACCGGACAGCGTTGAAAAAACGAAAAGCGGCGCGCGCAAACCGCGGCCGCCCACAGGCTGGACCGCATGCGGCACGCGCCGTCGGATGTCAAGGCTGAGACCGCTTGCGCCCGGCATCCGCTTTGTTTCATCGTTCCTTCACGCAGGCAGGGCACACTGCCGCGGCAAGGCAAGGAGAGGCGGACGCGATGACCGAGGCACTGCACCCCACCACCGGATTCGAGCTGAACCTGGCCGCGCTGCGCCGCGCCACCGGGCGCGCGCCGGCCGGCGGCCTGATCGAGGCGGTGGAGGGGATCCGGCGGCTCGCCGCCGCCGAGGGGCTGGTGGCGGCGACGCCGGTGATCCGCGCGATCGATTCGGCGCTGGCGCGGGGCGAGCGCGGCGCGCTGCTACAGGGGCTGGTCACCATCCTGGAGGATGCGCTGGCGCAGCGCGGATCGAACGACTCGGGGCAGGTCTATGCCGCCGCCTGTTCGGTGCGCCTCGCCGGCTGATCCGGTTCCGCGATGGAGACGCTGGTTCCCGCCTTCGTCGCGGTGCTGATCGCGCAGCTGTTCGATCCGCCCGCACGGCTCGCGGCCGTGCTCGGCGACCGCTTTCCGGGCCGGGCGGGTGTGTTCGCCGGCGTGGCGCTGGCGCAGGTCGCCGGCTTCGCGCTGGCGGCCGGTGGCGGCGCAGTGCTCGCCGCAGGCATCAGTCCCAGCGCGCGGACGCTGGTGCTGGCGCTCGCGCTGCTGGCGGCCGGCGGAGGCGGGTTCCTTCGCCTCAAGCTCAAGGACCGGCTGGAGACCTGGCGGATCGGCGGCTTCGCCACCGCGCTGCTCGGCGTGTTCATCCTCGCGTTCGGCGATCGCAGCCAGTTTCTCGCTTTGGGCTTCGCCACCTGGGGAGGAAGCCCGGGGCTCGCGCTCGCCGGTGCCGGAGTCGCTTCGGTCGCGGCCGGCGGGGTCGCGGTGCTGCTGGGGGAGCGCGCGTGGTGCGGCTGGCCGCAGCGGCCCGCCCGAATCGCCGCCGCGGCGCTGTTCCTTATCGCCGGGCTGATCCTGGCCCTGCGTGCGCTGCGGCTCGTCTGACGCTTTCTTGATCGCGCCCCTTGAACGGGAGCCATTCGGGGCGGATTTCGTTGCCCTACCGAATTCAACCAGCGGAGGACCCAATGGCCGACACCAACCCGGCGCTCGACACCCCGACCGATCTGAACAGCAACAAGGTGCGCAGCGTCGCGGACGCGCTCAACGGCGCGCTGGCGGACTGTTTCGCGCTCTACTTGAAGACCAAGAACTTCCACTGGCACGTGTCGGGCCCGCACTTTCGCGACTATCACCTGATGCTCGACGATCAGGCGACGCAGATCCTGGGCGTGACCGACGTCATCGCCGAGCGCGTGCGCAAGACGGGCGGCACCACGCTGCGCTCGATCGGCGACATCGCGCGCCGCCAGCAGCTCTCCGACGACGACCGCGACTTCGTGGCGCCGGGCGAGATGCTGACGATCCTGCGCGACGACAATCTGAAGCTGGTCGAAGCGCTGCGCACCGCCCGCGAATCGGCCGAAGACGCCGGCGACACCGCGACCAGCAGCCTCGCCGACGAATGGATCGACCAGGCCGAGGAGCGCGCCTGGTTCCTGTTCGAGGCCGGCCGCAAGAGCTGAAGCGCCGGGGCGGGCGAGGGAACGATCGCCTGCCCCGTACGCTTGTGGTCCGGGACAATTGGAGGAACTACCATGCTGCGTTGGGCCATCATCTTTCTGATCGCCGGGCTGGTGCTCGGGGCGCTCGGCTTCGGCGGCGTCGGCGGCGCGTTCGTCGGCATCGCGAAGATTCTGTTCTTCATCGCGATCGCGATCTTCGTGGTGCTGCTGGTGCTCGGCCTGCTCGCGGGTAAGGGCGTCAAGAACGCGATAGACTAGCCGCACCGCTCGGCTATTCTCCTCGTCGGCAGCGCTGGCGCGGAGAGTCGCCGTGGGATGGTCGGGCATCGTCGCAGGGGTGTTACTGGCCTTGGCCGGTGCGCCTCAAACCCGTAGTGCGGCGCCCGGCGTCGAACCTCCCGCCGCCGATCGCCGAGTTCGCCTGGCTGACCGGGCAATGGCAGGGCGACGGCTATGGCGGCCCGGCCACCGAAGTCTATTCGGCACCGCAGGCCGGCGGCATCGTCGGCCACTTCCTCCAGGAAGACGGCAAGGGCGGCGTGCTCTTCTACGAACTGCTCCAGATCGTGCCGCGCGGGCGCTCGCTGGTCTACCGGCTGCGCCATTTCAATCCCGACCTGACCGGCTGGGAAGATGCCAGGGGCGGCAAGGCGGTCGAGTTCCCACTCGTCGCCGTCGAGGGCAGCCGCTTCTTCTTCGACGGGCTGACGCTGGTGCGCGAGGGCGCCGACGCGCTGACCGTCTGGGTCAAGATCGCCGAGGACGGCAAGCCGGCGACCGACGTGCCGTTCCGCTACCGACGGCTTCGTTGAGGCTACGCAACCAAGCGTCCGTCCGGCGGGTTGATCGGGCATGCGTGCATTCGCCGACCTGCTCGACCGACTGATCTACACCCGGTCGCGCAATGCCAAGCTCCGCCTGATCGGCGATTATCTGCGCGAAACCCCCGATCCCGATCGCGGCTGGGCGATCGCCGCGCTGACCGGCGACCTCGACCTGCCGGCGGTCAAACCCGCGACCGTCCGCGCGTTGATCGAGGCGCGGGTCGACCCGGTGCTGTTCGGGATGAGCCGCGACTTCGTCGGCGACACGGCCGAGACGGTGGCGCTGCTGTGGCCCGAGCCGGTTGCCGGCACCTCCGCCGCGACATCGGCCGAACCGCTGCCGCTGGGCGAAGTGGTCGCGACGCTCGGCGCGCTGTCGCGGGCCGAGGCGCCGCAGGTGCTCGCGGCGATGCTCGACCGGCTCGAATCGGACGAACGCTTCGCCCTGCTCAAGCTCGCGACCGGCGGCTTGCGTGCCGGGGTGTCGGCGCGGCTCGCCAAGACCGCACTCGCGCAAGGCTTCGGGCTCGACGTCGATGCGGTGGAGGAGGTGTGGCACGGCCTCGCGCCGCCCTATGCGCCGCTGTTCGCCTGGGCGGAGGGGCGCGCACCCCAGCCCGAGAGCGCGAACCTGCCGGTATTCCGCCCGTTCATGCTCGCGCATCCGCTCGACGACGGGCGGGTCGACCTCGCCGACTATGCCGCCGAGTGGAAGTGGGACGGCATCCGCGTCCAGCTCGTCCACGCCGGCGGCGAGACCCGGCTCTACAGCCGCGCGGGCGACGACATCACCGGCAGCTTCCCCGAGGTGGCGGAGGCGTTCCGCACCCCCGGCGTGCTCGACGGCGAGTTGCTGGTGAAGGGGGAGGCGCAGGGCCATTCGCTCGGCGGCGCGGAAGGGGCCGCTAGCTTCAACGCGCTCCAGCAGCGGCTCGGGCGCAAGACGGTGTCGAAGCGGATGCTGGCCGACTATCCCGCCTTCGTCCGGCTCTACGACATCCTGTTCGACGGCAGCGAGGATCTGCGCGCCTTGCCGTGGTGCGAGCGGCGCCCGATGCTGGAGCGCTTCGTCGCCGGGCTCGATCCCGAGCGCTTCGACGTGTCGCGGCTGATCGAGGCGGCGGACTTTTCGGCGCTGGAGGCGGTGCGCGAGGGCGCACGCGACGCGGCGATCGAGGGGGTGATGCTCAAGCGGCGCGACAGCCCCTATGTGGCCGGGCGCCGAGTCGGGCTGTGGTACAAATGGAAGCGCGATCCGCTCACCGCCGATTGCGTGATGATGTATGCGCAGCGCGGCAACGGCAAGCGTTCGTCCTTCTATTCGGACTACACCTTTGGCTGCTGGACCGGCGATCCGGCCGAGGGCGGCGAGCTGCTGCCGGTCGGCAAGGCCTATTCGGGTTTCACCGACGAGGAGCTGAAATGGCTCGATCGCTTCGTGCGCACCAACACGGTGCAGCGCTTCGGCCCGGTCCGCGAGGTGGAAAAGACGCTGGTGCTGGAGGTAGCGTTCGATTCGATCCACCCCTCTAAGCGCCACAAGTCGGGCCTCGCGATGCGCTTCCCCCGCATCGCCCGCATCCGCCGCGACAAGCCGGCGGCCGAGGCAGACCGGATCGACACGCTGCTCGGGATGGCGACGTAGCGCGGCCTGACACTTCCTACTCACCGTTCGCCTCGAGTAGCCGTCGAGTAGCTGCGCAAGCAGCGTATCGAGACGGCGTATCGAGAGGTCGTCTCCCCGGGCGGTACCTCGATACGAGCCCTCGATACGCGCCTACGGCGCTACTCGGTCTCTACTCGATACGAACGGGAGAGGCAGGCGGGGAGCGGAGGATTCTCAGGCCGCCCAGCCTTACTCCGCCTCCAGCGTGATCTCGAACAGCGTCGGCCACAGCTTGCCGGTGACGAACAGCCGGCGCTTGATCGGGTCCCAAGCGATGCCGTTGGCGACCGCCTCCGGGTCGGTCGCACCGACTTCGGCGATCAGCGCGGACAGATCGACCAGCCCGGTGACTTCGCCGTTCGCCGGATCGATCCGCACCAGATAGGGGCGGTGCCAGACGTTGGCGAAGATCGCGCCGTCGATCACCTCCAGCTCGTTGACGTCGCGCAAGGGTCGGCCGTTGGCGGTGACGGTCAGCTCGCGCCGCACCGCGAAGCTTCTGGAGTCGCGGAAGCGCAGCACCGGCGAGCCATCGGACTGGATCAGCGACTGGCCGTCGTGGGCGAGGCCCCAGCCTTCGCCGGTGTAGCGGAAGCTGGCGGTGCGCTTGAGCGTCCTGGCATCCCAGCGATGGCCGATGCCGGTGGTCCAGGTCAGACTAACCAGCGTGTCGCCCACAAGCGCCAGCCCCTCGCCGAACTGGTCGGCCGGCAGCGTCGCGCGCGCCAGCACCGTGCCGTCCTCCAGCCGCACGCGCCGGACCTCGGAGCGGCCCTGGAGGCCGATGCTCTCGTAGAGTGCGCCGTCGTGCCACAGCAGCCCCTCGGTGAAGGCGGCCGGATCATGCGGGTAGCGTGCGACGATTCGTGCGGCGATCGGATAGACCGGTGCCGGTGCCGCCGCGGCTGTCGCTGTCGGCGGGGGGGCGACCTGCCCGGTCGCGGCGACGGGGGCAGGGGCGCCCGAAACCAGTATCGCCGCGACGGCAAGAACCGACGCGGCGATACGGTTGCGGAACCGCCTGGCCGGCAAGCGGCCGGACGGCATCCGAAATCAGCCCTTGGGCTGGAGGTTCACCGCGGCGTGCTTGCCGCGACGGTCCACCTCGAGCTCGAACTCGAGCTTGTCGCCCTCGTTGAGCGTGGGCATGCCCGCGCGCTCGACGGCCGAGATGTGCACGAACGCGTCCGGCTGGCCGTCGTCGCGCTGGATGAAGCCGAAGCCCTTCATCGCGTTGAAGAACTTGACCGTGCCCGACGCACGCTCGCCGGTCAGCTGACGCTGCGGGCCGCCCATGCCGCCGCCGCGCGGGCCGGCATCGCGATCCCGCGGCGCGCCGCCGCTGTCGGAAACCGGCATCGGCTCGCCGTCGATCTTCAGCTCGGTGGCCGAGATGCGACCGCCGCGATCGACCAGCGTGAAGCCAAGCGGCTGCCCTTCGGCAAGACCGGTCAGGCCGGCCTGCTCGACTGCGGAAATGTGGACGAACACGTCCTCGCCGCCGTCGTCGCGGACGATGAAGCCGAAGCCCTTCTGCCCGTTGAAGAATTTCACGACACCCGTGGCTTCGCCGACGACCTGCGGGGGCATGCCGCGGCCACCGCCGCCGCCGCCACCCCGGAAGCCGCCGCCGCCACCGCCGAAGCGATCGCCGCCGCCGAAGCCACCGCCGCCACCGCCGAAGCGATCGCCACCGCCGCCGTAGCCGCCGCCACCACCGCCGAAGCGATCGCCGCCGCCGCCACCGTAGCCGCCCCCGCCGCCGAAGCCACGGTCGCTGTAGCCGCCGTAGCTCTCGTCACCGAAACCGTCGCGCTTGTCCTTGCCGCGCCCGCCGCGGCGCCCTCGATCGAAACTCATTGCCCTGTTCGTCTTCCCGGCTCGCCCAAATCCTCACCATCAGAACCCAAGCGTCGGACGAAGGACGCAGGTCTCTGGGCGCACAGGCAGATGCGCCACGACGCCACCATAGCGAAAACGCACGAAGCCGGAAACGTTTTCGACATTTTAAGGGCGCACGCCGCATCTTACGCGCCCAACCGTTGCCAACACGGCACAGCCGGACGCAACATAAGTGAATCGAACCGGGCTTCGGAAGGGCGTTGCTGCCCCAATTTCGCCCTCCAGTTGCGAATCGCTCGCGCCCGAGTCGCGGCGCCGCCACCGGCCGCCGCGATGCACCGACCCATTGAGCCGGGTCGGCGAAGCGTCTAGGCGTCGGCGATGGCTGTATATCTGCACGAAGAAGACCTGCCCGCCGATCTGTTCGCGCCGGGCGCCGACGTCGCCGTCGACACCGAGACGATGGGGCTGCACACCCACCGCGACCGTCTGTGCGTGGTGCAGATCTCCGACGGACGCGGCGACGAGCATCTCGTCCGCTTCGCCGCCGGCAGCGACTATGCCGCGCCCAACCTGCGCGCGGTGCTGGGCGACTCCGACCGGGTCAAGCTCTACCATTTTGCGCGCTTCGATCTCGCCGCGATCCGCCACTATCTCGAGACGGTGGCGGCGCCGGTCTATTGCACCAAGATCGCGTCGCGGCTGATCCGCACCTACACCGACCGCCACGGCCTCAAGGAGCTGGTGCGCGAACTGCTGGGGCAGGAGATTTCGAAGGCGCAGCAGTCGTCCGATTGGGGCGCGCCGGTGCTGAGCGACGCGCAGAAGGAATATGCCGCGTCCGACGTGCGCTATCTCCATGCGATGCGCGAGGAGCTGAACCGCCGCCTCGTCCGGGAAGGCCGCGCCGAACTCGCCCAGGCGTGCTTCGACTTCCTGCCGCATCGCGCCGATCTCGACCTCGCCGGCTGGCCCGAGGTCGACATCTTCGCGCACATGTAAGCCGGACGCCGTGTCGGAGATCGCACGCCGCGAACGCACGCTGCGCCAGCATTGGGCGCTCCCCGGCAGCCGTCACGACCGGCTGATCCGGCTGCTGCTGGTCGTGCTGCCGGTGGGGATCGGCGTGCTCGCCGCCTTCCTGGTGCTCGCTCCCTTGTTCATGCGCGGCGACGTCAGCTTCGTGCTCGACAAGAACAAGGTCGAGGTCGCCCAGGAGCGGATGCGGCTGCAGGCGGCGCGCTACACGGGGGAGGATGCCAAGGGGCAGGCGTTCGCGCTCACCGCCGGCTCGGCGGTGCAGAAGAGCTCGGCGGAGCCGATCGTCCAGCTCGACCGGCTCGCCGCCGAGATCCAGCTCACCGACGGTCCCGCCCGGCTCAACGCCAACCACGGCCGCTACGATCTCGACAGCGAGCAGGTCGCGATCGACGGCCCGATCGCCTTCCGCGCCGCCGACGGCTACCGCCTCGACACCAGCGACGCGACCGTCGACCTGAAGACCCGCAAGCTGCGCAGCGGCGGCGCGGCCGAGGGCACGACGCCGATGGGAACCTTCAGCGGCGACCGGCTTTCGGCCGATCTCGAGGCGCATACCGTGCGGCTCGACGGCAATGCCCGCTTGCGCATCCAGCCCGGGCGAACGAAGTAGGCGTCCATGAACCGTGTCTCGCTCCTCCTCGTCGCTGCGGCGCCCCTCGGACTGCTGGCCGCCCATGCCGCGGTGGGGCAGGTACGTCACAACTCGAATGCGCCGATCGACTTCAGCGCCGCCTCGATCGAGCTGCAGGATCGCGCCAACCGTGCGATCCTGACCGGCGGCGTCACCATCCGTCAGGCGACGATGACGCTGACCGCCGATCGCGTGACCGTCGCCTATACGGGGCAGGTCGCACAGGGATCGCCGCAGGCGTCGCGCCTGGATGCCGCGGGGAACGTCACCGTCACCCGACCGGATCAGACCGCCAAGTCGCGGTTCGCCGTCTACGACGTGAACCGTCGGGTGGTGACGATGATCGGCAACGTCTCGCTGACGCAGGGTACCAACCGGCTGAGCGGCGGGCGGCTGTCGATCGACCTCGACACCGGCCGCGCGACCATCGACGGCTCGGGCGTAGCCTCCGGCTCGGCAGCCACACCGGGCGGCGTGACCCAGCAGGGCGGCCGGGTGAGCGGCAGCTTTTCGGTCCCCAAGCGCGACTGACGCACGGCCGGGCGACGGGGCGGCACGCGGACGTGCGTGCCCTCTTTCCCTGAGCCGCGGAATCATGCACCAACCTTGCCGGCGGCGCGCGTCTGGATCGCCCGCCGCCCCGGCCCGGAGCCCCTGATGGACGATGTGACCACCCTAGCCAGCCCGACCACGGCGCCCCATGCGGAGCCGACGATGGCGCACGGCCTGTCGGTGGTGTCGATCGCCAAGTCCTACGACAAGCGCGTGGTGCTGTCCGACGTGTCGATGTCGGTCGGCCGCGGCGAGGTCGTCGGGCTGCTCGGCCCCAATGGTGCTGGCAAGACGACCAGCTTCTATTCGGTGATGGGGCTGGTGAAGCCCGATGCCGGACGCATCATGCTCGACGGCGACGACATCACCGCGCTGCCGATGTACCGCCGCGCGATCCTGGGGCTGGGCTATCTGCCGCAGGAGACCTCGATCTTCCGCGGGCTAACTGTCGAGAAGAACATTCTGGCGGTGCTCGAACTCGCCGAACCCGATGCCAAGGCGCGCGGCGCGCGGCTGGAGCAGCTGCTCGACGAATTCGGCCTCACCCGGCTGCGCGACGCGCCGGCGATGGCGCTGTCGGGCGGCGAGCGGCGACGTGCCGAGATCGCGCGTGCACTCGCGGCCGACCCGTCGATCATGCTGCTCGACGAGCCGTTCGCGGGCATCGACCCGATCTCGATCGCCGACATCCGCGACCTGGTCGGTCAGCTGAAGCAGCGCGGCATCGGCGTGCTCATCACCGACCACAACGTCCGCGAGACGCTCGACATCGTCGATCGCGCCTACATCATCTACGACGGCCGGGTGCTGTTCACCGGCTCGCCCGAGGAACTGGTCGCCGACGCCAACGTCCGCCGCCTGTACCTGGGCGAGAGCTTCTCGCTCTGAGCCATGATCCGCGCCGGTCGCCTTTCGCGTCGCGTGGGGGACCGGACCGGTGAACGCGTGCGGGTGCGGCGCGGCTGATGTCGCTCGCGCCCCGCCTCGATCTTCGCCAGTCGCAGTCGCTGGTGATGACGCCGCAGCTGCAGCAGGCGATCCGCCTGCTCGCGCTCTCCAACCTCGAAATCGAAGGCGTGCTTGCCGAGGAGATCGAGCGCAATCCGCTGCTCGAAGCCGGCGGTGATGAGGGCGGCGGCGAGGATGTCGCTCCCGAGGAGTCCGCGGTCGTCCGCGACGAGCCTGCCGGCGCCGACGAGCTGGTGCTGGTCGGCGAAGCGAGCGGCGAGGCGCTCGACGTCGACCTTGCCGCCGACGCCTTCATCGACGACGGGCCGGGCGATTCGATCGGCGGGCTCGACGGTGGCCTGGGGGCGAGCGGCGCGAGCGGCTCGGCGCTGCCCGAGGATGCGCTCGACTTCGACGGGCTCGCCGCCGACGGTCCCTCGCTCGCCGACCATCTGCTCGCCCAAGCGGGGGCGGTGCTGTCGGGGTCGGCGCTGTTCCTCGCGCAGCAGCTGATCGACCGCATCGACGAGTGCGGCTATCTGACCGGTTCGCTGCTCGACGTCGCCAATCGGCTCGGCGTGCCGCTGGTGGAGGTCGAGGCGGTGCTTGCGACCATCCAGACCTTCGACCCGACCGGGGTCGGCGCGCGCAGCCTTGCCGAATGTCTGGCGCTCCAGGCCAGGGAAGCGGACCGCTACGATCCGTGCATGGCGCGGCTGATCGACAATCTCGATCTGGTCGCGCGCGGCGCGCTGCCCCAGCTCAAGCGGCTGTGCGACGTCGACGACGAGGATCTGGCCGACATGATCCGCGAACTACGCGGCTACGATCCCAAGCCTGGCTGCCGCTTCGGCGGGGAACGCGCGCCGGCGGTGGTGCCCGACCTGTTCGTCGCGCCGCGCGGAGCGGGATGGGCGGTCGAGATCAACGGCGCGACGCTGCCGCGGCTGCTGGTCAACCGCGCTTATTACGTCGAGCTGGCCGGCGGGCGGCAGGACAAGGGGTCGCGCGCCTGGCTGTCCGAATGCCTCGCCAGCGCCAACTGGCTGGTGAAGGCGCTCGACCAGCGCCAGCGCACGATCGTCAAGGTCGCCGCCGAGATCGTCAAGCAGCAGGAAGGCTTTTTCCGCAAGGGCGTCGCGCACCTCCGCCCGCTGACGCTGCGCCAGGTTGCGGAGGCGATCGAGATGCACGAATCGACCGTCAGCCGGGTGACCTCGAACAAATATCTCAGCTGCGCGCGCGGGCTGTTCGAGCTGAAATATTTCTTCACCTCGGCGATCCAGTCCGCCGACGGCGGCGAAGCGGTGTCCGCCGCCGCGGTGAAGAACGCGATCAAGACGCTGATCGCGGCGGAGGATCCGCGCAAGATTCTGTCCGACGACACGCTGGTCGAGCTGCTCAACGCCAAGGGCTTCGACATCGCCCGGCGCACGGTGGCGAAATATCGCGAGGCGATGGGGATCGGTTCGTCGGTGCAGCGGCGGCGGCAGAAGGCGCTGCAGGGGGCGTAAGACACCCTCTCCCTACCGTCATGCTGACGCAAGTCAGCATCCAGACGCGCAACGCCCGAGAGGTTCGCGACCGCTGCGGCAATGGATCCTGACGTCCGTCAGGATGACGAATCCGGGAGCGGCCTCATGCCGATTTTCGCACCCTCAATCGTCCTCGTCCTCATACCCCACCAGGTCGAGCGCCCTCGCGCGGATCTGCCGCATGCTGCACCAGTGGACCAGCGCATCCTCGCGGCCGTGGGTCACCCAGACCTCCTGCGGCGCGATCTCCTCGATCGTGCGGGTGAGCTCATCCCAGTCGGCGTGGTCGGAGAGGATGATCGGCAGCTCGACGTTGCGCTGGCGGGCGCGCTGGCGGACCCGCATCCAGCCCGAGGCCATCGCCGTGATGGGATCGGGCAGGCGGCGCGACCAGCGGTCGTTGAGCGCCGAGGGCGGCGCGAGGATGATCTTCCCCGCCATTTCCGCCTTGCTCGCCCCGGCGACCGGACGCAGCTCGCCCAGGTGAACGCCATGCGCGACATAGAGGTCGCATAGCCGCTGGAGCGCGCCGTGGAGGTAGATGGGCTCCTCGTGCCCCATCGCGCGTGCCTCGGCGATCACTCGCTGCGCCTTGCCGAGCGCATAGGCGCCGACCAGCACGCAGCGCTCGGGCTCGGCGCGCAAGGCGGCGAGCAGCTTGTCGATCTCGTCGCGGGTCTCGGGATGGCGGAACACCGGCAGGCCGAAGGTCGCCTCGGTCACGAACACGTCGCAGGCGACCGGCTCGAACGGCGTGCAGGTGGGATCGGGGCGGCGCTTGTAGTCGCCCGACACCACCACCCGCTCGCCGCGATGCTCCAGCAGGATCTGCGCCGATCCCAGTACATGGCCGGCGGGCACGAACGACACCTGGATGTCGCCCAGCCGGATCGTCTCGCCATAGCCGACCGGCGTGCCGGTCTGCGTACCGTAGCGCGCGTCCATGATCGCCAGCGTCTCGGGCGTCGCCCACACGCGCTGATGCCCGCCGCGGGCGTGATCGGCATGGCCGTGCGTCACCAGCGCGCGCGGCACCGGCTCGGACGGGTCGATCCACGCATCGGCGTGCGGCAGGTAGATGCCTTGCGGCTTGGGTTCGATCCATTCGGCAAGTCGGGCCATGTCGGCCCAACGCACGAGCGGCGCTGCGGAGCCGCGATGGATCGAAGCCGCACCCCGCATCGTTTACAAGGCCTGCGGTAGAGGAGAGCGAGCGATGGCGGACGGAACGAGCCTGTGGGGCCTGCTGACGATCATCGGGCCGATCGTGCTGTTGGCGGTGATCGTCTGGGCGGTGCTCAACAATCGCGTCTCGCGCCGCCGCGACGCGGAGAGCGAGCGCGCCACCGCCGAACTCTACGACGAGCAGGACCGGATTGACCGCGAGAGGGACGCGCGCTGATCCCTTTCGAACGGGGCGGCGGATCGCCACATCCCTAGCGTGAGTCCCGTCGTTCCCGACCTTCCCGATCCGATCACCCGCTGGTTTGCCGAGCGCGGCTGGTCGCCGCGCCGTCACCAGTGCGAGATGCTCGCCGCCGCGCGCGCCGGCCGCCACGCGCTGCTGGTCGCCCCCACCGGTGCGGGCAAGACGCTCGCGGGCTTCCTGCCGACGCTCGCCGAACTGGCCGAGACGCCGGAGGAGGGGCTGCACACGCTTTATATCTCGCCGCTGAAGGCGCTGGCGGTCGATGTGCAGCGCAACCTGCTCAACCCCATTGCCGAAATGGGTCTCGACATCCGGGTCGAGACGCGCACCGGCGACACGCCCTCCGATCGCAAGGCGCGTCAGCGGGTCAAGCCGCCGCACGTCCTGCTGACGACACCCGAATCGCTCAGCCTGCTGCTGTCCTACCCCGATGCCGGCCGGCTGCTCGGGCAATTGCGCACAGTGGTGATCGACGAGGTCCATGCCTTTGCCGCGGGCAAGCGCGGCGACCTGCTCGCGCTCGGCCTCGCGCGGCTGCAGCGGCTCAACCCGGCGCTGCGCCGAGTCGCGCTATCGGCGACGGTGGCCGATCCCGACGACTATCGCGCCTGGCTCGCTCCGCACGGCGACATCGACGCGGTGACGCTGGTCCAGGGCGACCCCGGCGCCGATCCCCGCATCGACATCCTGCTGCCGGAGGGGCGCATCCCCTGGTCCGGCCACTCGGGCCGCTATGCTGCGCCCCAGGTGATGGCCGAAATCGAGGCCCATGCCACCACCATCGTCTTCTGCAACACCCGCAGCCTGGCCGAGCTGATCTTCCAGGACCTGTGGAAGTCGAACGAGAAGGGCCTGCCGATCGGCGTCCACCACGGCAGCCTGGCGGTGGAGGCGCGGCGAAAGGTCGAGCAGGCGATGGCCGACGGCCGGCTGCGCGCACTGGTCGCGACCGCCAGCCTCGACCTAGGCGTCGACTGGGGCAATGTCGATTGCGTGATCCAGATGGGCGCGCCCAAGGGCTCGTCGCGCCTGCTCCAGCGGATCGGCCGCGCCAACCACCGACTCGATGAACCCTCCGAGGCGGTGCTCGTGCCGGGCAACCGCTTCGAATATCTCGAGGCGCGCGCTGCGCTCGATGCCGTGGAGGCGGGGGAGCTCGATGCCGAGCTGTTCCGCCCCGGCGCGCTCGATGTGCTCGCGCAGCATCTGATGGCCTGCGCCTGTGCCGAGCCCTTCGATGCTGCGGATATGCTGCACGAGGTGCGCGCAGCATTGCCCTATTCCGCGCTCGACGCGGAGACGTTCGAACGCGTGCTCCACTATATCGCGGAAGGGGGGTATGCGCTGCGCGCCTACGACCGGTTCAAGCGGCTGACGAAGGGCGCCGACGGGCTGTGGCGGGTCAGCCACCCGCGCTTCGTGCAGCAGCATCGCCTCAACGCCGGCATCATCGTCGACGCGCCGACGCTCGACGTGCGCTTCCGCAACGGGCGCAAGCTGGGAACGGTGGAGGAGTATTTCGCCTCCACGCTGTCGACCGGCGACACCTTCTTCTTCGCCGGGCTGAGCCTGGAGGTCGAGCGGATCGAGCTCACCGACCTGATCGTGCGCGCGACCAGCCGGCCGGCGCGCATCCCCACCTATGTCGGCACGCGCATGGCGCTGTCGACCAACCTCGCCCAGCGCGTGCGCAGCTTCCTGCACGATCGGTCGCAATGGCCGCGATTTCCGGACGACGTGCGCGAGTGGCTGGAGATCCAGGGCCGCCGATCGCGCCTGCCCGAGCCCGGCCAGCTGCTGGTCGAGACCTTCCCCCATGACGGGCGCCACTACATGGTCGCCTACAGCTTCGAAGGGTGGAACGCGCACCAGTCGCTCGGCATGCTTGTCACGCGGCGGATGGAGGCGATGGGGCTGAAGCCGATCGGCTTCGTCTCCAACGACTATGCGCTCGCCTGCTACGGGCTGGAGCCGATCGACGACCCTGCGGCGCTGTTCTCGCCCGACATCCTCGAACACGAGTTCGTCGAATGGGTGCAGGGCTCCAACCTGCTCAAGCGCGCATTCCGCGAGGTGGCGGTGATCGGCGGGCTGGTCGAGCGTCAGCATCCCGGCAAGCGCAAGTCGGGCAAGCAGGTCACCTTCTCGACCGACCTGATCTACGACGTGCTGCGCAAATACGAGCCGAGCCATCTGCTGCTCCAGGCGGCGTGGGAGGACGCGCGCGCGCGGATGACCGACGTGGGCCGGCTGGCGACGCTGCTGGAGACGGCGCAGGCGCGCATGCTCCACGTGCCGCTGGAGCGGATCAGCCCGCTGGCAGTGCCGGTGATGGTGCTGATCGGCCGCGAGCAGGTGCCGCAGGGCAGCGCCGACGACGCGCTGCTCACCGAGGCCGAGGCGCTGGCGGCGGAGGCGATGCGGCTGGATTGACGGCAGGGTGCCCCCACAGCGCCCCGCCGTCATCCTGACGAAAGTCAGGATCTCGTGCCGCCAGGACGGAGGCTGCGGCACGAGATCCCAGCTTCCGCTGGGATGACGGAGGAGTGGTAGGCCAGCCTACTCCTGCTTGCGCGCCTGCCAGCGCAGCAGGAAATACCCCGCCGTCCCCGCGAGTGCCGAGGCGCAGAGCACCGCCAGCGACGCTTCCTCGCGGAGCGCGCCTTCGCCGAAGGCGAGGCCGGCAACGAACAGCGAGAGGGTGAAGCCGATGCCCGCGAGCGCGCCGACCGCGACGATCATCCCCCAGGTCACCCGCTCCGGCAGCGCGGCGAGGCCCAGCCGGGTGCCGAGCGCGGAGAAGGTGAGGAAGCCGAGCGGCTTGCCGAGCGCCAGCCCGGCGGCGACGCCCAGCGCCAGCGTCGAGCCGAGCGATTCGGCGATCAGCTCGCCGCTCAGATGGATGCGCACGTTGCTCATCACGAACAGCGGCAGCACCAGATAGCTGACCCAGGGATTGAGCAGCCCCACCAGCCGCTCGCCGGTAACGTCGGTGGCGGAGGTCATCTCGTCGAGATAGCCGAGATGCTTCTCGACCCGGTGCTGCGCCGTCTCTTCCGCCTGGGGATCGTCGGCGACCGCCTGCCGCTCGCGATAGGCGCGCTGGAAGCGGTCGACGCGATCCTGCACGCGCGCGGCGAAGCGCTCCTCGTCGAGCCGCGGGGCGACGGGGGCGACCAACCCGACCACCACTCCGGCGATCGTGGCGTGAACTCCCGATTCGAAGATGCCGGCCCACACCAGCATCGCCAGCAGGACATAGGGCAGCGATGAAACCCAGCGCAGTCGCCGCAGCGCCAGCATCGCGGCGAAGGCGCCGCCCGCGACCGCCAGCCCAGTGGGATCGAAGCCGTGCGAGTAGGCGAAGGCGATCACCAGCAAACCGCCCAGATCGTCGATCGCCGCGAACGCCAGCAACAGCGCGCGGACCCCCGCCGGAAGGCTGCCGGCGAACATCGCCATCAGCGCCAGGCCGAAGGCGGTGTCGCTGGTGACCACCGCCCCCCAGCCGGCGGCCCCCGCACCGCCACCGCCGATCGCGAAGAACAGTGCCACCGGCACCACCATCCCGCCGATCGAGCCGAACAGCGGGAAGGCGGCGGTGCGCCACTCGGACAGCTCGCCCTTGACCAGTTCGCGCTTCACGTCGGTGCCGATGATGATGAAGAACAGCGGCAGCAGCGCCTGGTCGATCCATTCGGCCAGGCTCTGATGCACGCGGGCGTGGCCGAATTCGAGCCGCAGCTGCGTGTCCCAGAAGCGCTCCCAGCCCGGCACCAGGCTGGTGCTGGTGCAGACGAGTGCGACGATCGTCGCGATGAGCATCGGCCCGCCGGAGATCTCGCTGCCCGCGAAAAACGGGGCGACGCGGTCGAGAAACGCACGCGCCGCGATCGACTGATGCGCGCGCGCATGCGCCTTTCCGGCGAGGCGGGGCCTGATTGCCATCGGCGGAGGGACGCGGGAGAACGGGGTTCGTTCCCCAGCCCGGCGACGGGCAGGGCGGAAGCCGTTGAAAAACGGCCGGATGCCCGCACGCAGCGCCGCTTGCGGCGGCGGGCGCGGCGGGGCATAGCGCGGGCATGGTTCGCTTTTCGTTCGCGGGGCACGAGCTGGTCGCACTGACCGCGGGGGCGCTCTACTGGCCCGCGCGCCGCGCGTTGCTGGTCGCCGACCTGCACTTCGAGAAGGCGAGCTGGTTCGCGCAGTTCGGGCAGATGCTGCCGCCCTACGACTCGCTGGCGACGCTCGACGCGCTGGAGGCGGTGGTGGCGCGGGTGGCGCCGGCGGAGCTGTGGTGCCTGGGAGACAGCTTCCACGATCCGCAGGGCTGCGCACGGCTGCCGTCGGCGGCGCAGGCGCGGCTGCGCGCGCTCACCGCCGGCTGCCGCTGGACCTGGATCACCGGCAACCACGACGCCGGCTTCGCCGATCCGTGCGGCGGCGCGGTGCTGGAGGAGGCGGAAGTCGACGGGCTGGTGCTGCGCCACGAGGCCGATCCGGCCGAGACCCGCCCGGAGCTGTCGGGGCATTTCCACCCCAAGCTGCGGGTGACGGTGCGCGGCCGCACGATCGCGCGGCGCTGTTTCGTCGCGACTCCGACCAAGCTGGTGCTGCCGGCGTTCGGATCGCTGACCGGCGGACTCGAACCGCACCATCCCGAGATCGTCCGCGCCGTCGGCAGGGGTGCGCAAGCGCTGGTCGCGCTGGAGGACCGGCTGCTGCGCTTCCCCGTCGCCGCCTGAGGCTTAGCGCTCCGCGCCGCAGCGGATCGTCGCGGTGCCCCGCAGCTGGCACTTGGGCGTGCCCTCCACCTCGACGCTGCCCGCGCCGTTGGCGGTGACGTCGGCGGTGAGGCGCGCGCGGAAGCGGCCGGTGCCGGCGCCCTCGCTGCGGACCACCAGCTCGCGGGCGTCCAGCCCGGCGGCATCGAACGTGCCCGATCCGCTTGACGACAGTCGCGCCTGTCGCGCGGTGCCACCGAGCGTCAGCGTGCCGGTCCCGACCAGCGTGCCGACGAGCTGCTCGGCCGCGACCGCCGATGCCGTCAGCGTTCCCGAGCCGGTGAGCAGCGCCTCGACCCGCGGGCCGGCGAGACGATCGATCGAGGTTCGTCCGCCACCGGTCGCGGCGACACTCTGCAACGCTGCCGCGGTGGTAATGCGGATCGTCACCGGACCGCCGCGGGCGGCGAACCCGTCGCGGGTCGTGGGGGCAGAGCGGATCGTCAGCACGCCCGAGTTGACCTGTACCACGACGCCCTCGGTGTCGCGGCGGTCGCCCCGCAACTCCGCGCCCGTGCGGCCGCCCGTCACCACCTCGACGGCATAGGGCCCGGTCACGCGCAGCCGGTCGAACGCGGTGAGCATGACGGTGCGGGCCGGGGCCGCCTGAAGCACGGGGGCGGGCGCGGCGCCGGTCAGGACGAGCGGGAGCGGCAGGATCGGCATGACGGCCTGCATCGCACCCGCGGATCGGGCTTGGCAAGCATGCCGATCAATCGCCGCAGCGTAGCGTTCCCGTACTCCGCCGGACCGCCGTGCAGCGCGCCATCGGCCCCAGGTCGACGGTGCCCGCGCCGTGGAGCGCGACCGACGCGGCCCCGGCGACGTGGGCGGCGATCTCCCCCGATCCCGCCAGGACCACCGACGCCCGGTCGGCGTGGAGCTCGGCGGCGGCGATGTCGCCCGATCCGCTGGTCGACGCAACCAGCATCCCCACCGTACCCGCGGCGGCGATCGTGCCCGATCCCGTGTTGGTCAGCGTCGCACGCCTGCCTTCCAGCATGCCGGCGGTGAGGTCGCCCGATCCGCTGGCGGTCCCCTCGAACTCCTCGGCGCGGTCGAGCATCACCGCGCCCGAACCGGCGGCGGCGGCGGCGTGGATCGCCGGCATCCGGACGCGCACGACCGCGGTCTCGGTCGAGGGCCACCAGCCCTGGTGGGGCTTGCGCGCGATCCGCAGCGTCTCGCCGGCGCGGCGCACTTCCAGCCGGTCGAGCGTCGCCGGGGCGCCCTGCGCCTCCACCGCGAAGTCGCTGCCGGTGTGGACCTCGACCTCGTCGGGCCCGTCAAGCGCGACCGAGGTGAAGTCGCGCGCCGCGAAGCGCTTCGTCGTGCCGGGGGCGGACGAGTTGCCTGGGCCGCCCGCCGAGCATGCGACCACCGCCAGAGAGATCAGGGATACCCGCCACGCCATTCGAAACCCCCGATCCAGTGTCGGCGGCCCGATAGGGGCATTGTTGCGGTGCAGCAACGAAAAAGGGCGGCCTTTTGACCGCCCTTTTCCAAGTCCGTCGAGGAAGCCGCGGGTCAGGCCGCGGTCTTCTCCTTGTTGTAGATCGCGGCGGCCGCACGCAGGATGTCGAGGATCTTGTCGAGCGCCTTGGGCTCCTCGACCTCTTCCATCGCCGCCAGCTCGCGCGCGAGACGGCTGGCCGCCGCCTCGAAGATCTGCCGCTCGGAATAGCTCTGCTCGGGCTGGTCGTCGGCACGGAACAGGTCGCGGACCACCTCGGCGATCGACACCAGGTCGCCCGAGTTGATCTTCGCTTCGTATTCCTGGGCGCGGCGCGACCACATGGTGCGCTTGACCTTGGGCTTGCCCTTCAGCGTGTCGAGCGCCTCACGCAGCGTCTTGTCCGACGACAGCTTGCGCATGCCGACGCTCTCGGCCTTGTTGGTCGGCACGCGGAGCGTCATGCGCTCCTTTTCGAAGCGGAGCACGTACAGCTCCAGCTGCATGCCCGCGATTTCCTGTTTCTGGAGCTCGATGACACGGCCGACGCCGTGCTTGGGATAAACGACATAATCGCCGACATCAAAGGACAGCGCCTTGGCAGCCATTGGTAGCCTTTCGTGTACGGTTCGCCCCGGGGTGGCGCCGAAACAAGGAGGGGCTCAGGGCCGGTCCGCGTCGGGCTGGGGCAATACTTGAGGGTGCGTCTCCAGCCGGTGGGCAGCGAATGCCCCCGTCGCGCAACTATATAGCATCGCCGCAGCAAAAATGCCAGCGGCGAGTTGCCGGACTCGCGAAAAGCGGGCCCGCGATCGGGGAAAATCCGGATGGGACGGCGGCGCAGCCGCCGCGCGGGCTCAGTCGCCGGCGCCGGGCTCGGGCGAGAAGAACTTGTCGTACTTGCCCTCCACGCCCTTCATCGCGTCGGCGTCGGGCGGGGTCTGGTCCATCTTGCGGGTGACGTTGGGCCACTGCGCGGAGAAGGTCGTGTTGAGCTCCATCCACTGTTCCAGCCCGCTTTCGGTGTCGGGCAGGATCGCCTCCGCCGGGCATTCCGGTTCGCACACGCCGCAGTCGATGCATTCGGACGGATTGATGACGAGCATGTTCTCGCCCTCGTAGAAACAATCCACCGGACACACCTCGACGCAGTCCATGTACTTGCAGCGGATGCAGGCGTCGGTGACGACGTAGGTCATTGGGGGAACGGCTCCAGGGGTTCGGACGGGGACGCGTTATGCGGGCGGCACCGCTCCGTCAACGGGCACGGCCGGGGCCGGTTCCAGCAACTGGTAGCTCTCGGCCGCCTCGGCGGGCGGTCCGCGGCGCCTGGGAAGCGCCTGCACGCGCAGCACCAGCACCCGCCCGTTGCGGGGAAAGGCGACCACCGCGCCGGGCCGCACCGGGCAGTGCGCGCGGTCGATCCGGCGCCCGTCGATCCGCAGGAACCCGCCCTCGGCAAGCGCCTGCGCGGCGCTGCGCGTCTTGGCCAGCCGCGCGAACCACAGGAAGCGGTCGAGCCGCATCGACTCGGCGCCGGCGGGCGTCGGATCAGCCACGGTGCAGGTCCAGCTCGGCGAGCGCGGCGAAGGCGTTGCCAGGGCGCGGCACCGTCGGCGCGGGGCGGGCCGGGGCCGGGCGGGGGCGGCCCCGCCACGCCCAGCGCGGCTGCTCGCCCTCGGGCTTGGCGCTGCGGAAGCCCAGCCGCGCCATCAGCCGTGCGATCGTTTCCGCCTGCAGCCCGATCGAGGTGGCGAGCGCGGGGTCGGGCGCGAACGGCTTGTGCCCCTCGCGCGCGTCGTGCGCGGCGCGGGCGATGCGCTCGACCAGGTCGACGCGCACCGCCTGCGCCCCTAGCCGGCGGAACCCCCAGGCGCGGGTGTCGCCGGGCAGGACCGTCGCGGCGGTGGGCGCGAGCGGCTCGACCGGGCGGCCGTCGCGCGCCGCGAGCAGCGCCGCGCGCCAGCGGGCGGCGGCCGGGCGGAACAGCCGCGCGTCGAACAGGTCGAGCGTTCCGACCGTCACCCCGGTCCGGCGCAGCTGGCGGCGATCCTCGGGCGCGAGCGAGTCGAGCATCGCGCCGAGCGGGTCGCGCGGCGTGATGCCGCCGACCTCGGCGAGCGCGGCGGCGACCGCGCGCAGCGGTGCGCTCGCCGCCGGATCGCGCGACAGCGCGGCGAGCCGGGCGAGCACCGGCGCGCGTCGCGCCACCTCGTCGGCGAGCCAGCCTCCGATCCGCTCGCGCACCGCCGTCTGGGCTGCGCGGTCGAGGCAGTCGAGGCTGCGGTCGAGTTTCACCAGCGGCCGGTCGAGCGTCGGACCGCTCGCCAGCGTGGCGACGGGCAGGCCGTTCCAGCGGATCGCCGGCTTGGCGCCGGGTTCGGCATCCAGCGCGAACGCCGTGTCGGGCGCTTGCGCCAGCGCCGCACCGCGCCGGCGCAGCTCGCCGGCCAGCCCCTTTTCCGCGGCCGAGATCAGCAGCCGCTTGTCGGCGACGCGCGCCTCGGGTGCGACGTGGAAGCGGAAGCCTTCGAGCCGCCCCAGCACATGCGCGTCGACGCTGACCTCGCCATCGGCGCCGATTTCGACCGGCAGGTTGCTGGCGTCGGCGCCGATGCGGCGCAGCAGCACGGTGGTGCGCTGATCGACGAAGCGCTGGCGCAGCCGGTCGTGCAGCGCATCCGACAGCCGTTCCTCGATCGCGCGGGTACGGTCGGCCCAGTGCGCGGGCTCGGCGAGCCAGTCGGCGCGGTGGGCGATATAGGCCCAGCTCCGCGCCGCGGCGATGCGCCCGGCGATGGTCTCGACATCGCCGCCGACATTATCGAGCCGCGCGATCTCGTCGGCGAACCATTGGTGGGGAAGGTGGCCCCTGCCTTCGCTCAGATGCTGGAAGATGCGGCCGACGAAGCGCGCGTGCGGATCGGCGCCGAGCTTGCGGAAATCGGGCAGACCGCATGCCGCCCACAGCCGCGCGACCATCGCCGGGCCGCGCGTGCGGGCGCGCACCCAATCCTCCTCGGCGAGCCGCTTGAGCACTGCCAGGTCGACCGCCTGCGGCGCGGCGCGCAGCGCGGGGTGGTCGGGCCGGCGCTCGAGGCTCTCGATCAGCGCGTCGATGCTGGCGAGGCTGGGGCGACCCTCGCGCCAATAGAGCTGCTCGAGCGGCGGCACGGCATGCGCCTCGATCGCCATCACCTCCTCGGGCGTGAAGGCGCTCGGCCCTTCCTCGCTCAACGCACCGAAGGTGCCGTCGCGCTGGTGGCGGCCCGCACGCCCGGCGATCTGCGCCATCTCGGAGATCGTCAGCCGCCGCTGGCGCCGTCCGTCGAACTTGCGCAGCGAGGCGAAGGCGACATGCGCGACATCCATGTTGAGCCCCATGCCGATCGCGTCGGTGGCGACCAGATAGTCGACCTCGCCCGACTGGAACATCTCGACCTGGGCATTGCGGGTGCGCGGGGAAAGCGCCCCCATCACCACCGCGGCGCCGCCCCGCATCCGGCGGATCGCCTCGGCCACGGCATAGACCTCCTCGGCGGAGAAGGCGACGATCGCGCAGCGCCGCGGCAGCCGCGACAGCTTGCGCGCGCCGGCATAGGAGAGGGTGGAGAAGCGCGGCCGGTTGAGGATCTCGGCATCGGGCACCAGCGCGCGCACCATCGGCCGCAGCGCCTCCGACCCCAGGATCATCGTCTCCTCGCGTCCCCGCGCGCGCAGCAGCCGGTCGGTGAAGACGTGGCCGCGCTCGGGATCGGCGCCGAGCTGCGCCTCGTCGAGCGCCACGAACGCTACCTCGCGGTCGAGCGGCATGCTCTCGGCGGTGCACAGGAACCAGCGCGCGCCGGGCGGGACGATCCGCTCCTCGCCGGTGATGAGCGCGACTTGGTGCGCGCCCTTCATCGCCACCACCCGGTCGTAGACCTCGCGCGCGAGCAGCCGCAGCGGGAAGCCGATCATCCCCGAGGCATGGCCGCACATCCGCTCGATCGCGAGATGAGTCTTGCCGGTGTTGGTGGGCCCCAGCACGGCGGTGAGCGGGCTACGCGCGAACTGGCTCATATCGCAGCGAAACATCGGCGCTGGCGCGGCGAAGTGCAAGGGCACGGGCGCCCTCCCGTCATCCCAGCGCAGGCTGGGATCTCGTTCCACAGGCGGCGTCCTCGCGGCCTGAGATCCTGACTTTCGTCAGGATGACGGGTGAGTGTAGCTGGAGTCTCGCTCTCGCGGGTTCCGCAGCTTACCGTCTCTGCCCCACGCTCCGCCGTGATCACAGCCGGCTAAGCCGCTCGTTAGTTTGACTTTAACCCACCACCTGCACAGGAAAACGGCTCGACCGGGTCGGGCGGTCGACACGAGGGGTGCGCTTTTCTTGTTTCTGCGCAACGATCACGGACTGGAATTCGCCGGAAGCGCCAGCGCGCGGTCGTTCGGCATGGCGGCGCCGCGTGCGCCCACGCTTGCCGAGACGCTCCAGCGCCGCTTCCCCAGCTTCGACGTCGCGCCCGATCTCGGCGCGCAGATCGGCTCGCGTGAATGGTGGTGCGGGGCGGCGACCTGCACCGCGCTGCTCGCCGCGGCCTGGATGCTGTCGCCGGGGATCGGCCGACCGATCCGCGCGGCGGTGCCGGCCGCGCTCGACGGACGCGACTGGGACGAGGCGCGGGCGCAGCGCTTCGCGCCGCGCGCGCTCGGCGCGACCAGCGGCATGCACATGGCGGCGACCAGCGGCGTCCGCCCGCTCGCCGACACGCCCGAGCGTCCGATCCTCGAACTCACCGCGACGCTGGGCAGCGGCGGCGGGCTGGCGGGCGCGCTCAAGCGCTCGGGCGTCGGCGCCGACGATGCCGCCCGTGCGGTGGCGCTGGTCGACGGCCGCATCGCTGCGGGCGAGCTCGATCCCGGCACCCGGCTCGACATCACCCTCGGCCGGCGGGCCACCAAGTCGCAGCCGCGGCCGCTCGAGAAGCTGGCGTTCCGCGCGCGCTTCGACCTGGCGCTGGAGCTGGCGCGGGGCGACGCCGGGCTCGCGCTGAAGCCGATCCCGATCGCGGTCGATCACACTCCGCTGCGCATCCAGGGCCGCGTCGGCGGTAGCCTCTACCGCGCCGCGCGTGCCGCCGGTGCCCCGGCGAAGGCGGTCGAGACCTATATCAAGTCGCTGTCGACGCGCGTGCCGATGGGCCGCGTCGGCGGCAACGACCGCTTCGACCTGATCATCGAGCGTGCGCGCGCCGAAACCGGCGAGGTGAAGCTCGGCAAGCTGCTCTACGCCGGGCTCGACCAGGGCAAGCGCGCGGTTCGGCTGCTGCGCTGGGACGACGGCGGCAAGACTCAGTGGTACGATCCCAAGGGCATGGGCGAGCGCCGCGGCGGCATGACCATGCCGGTGAGCGGCCGGCTGACGTCCGGCTTCGGCTGGCGCGTCCACCCGCTGCTGCGCTTTCGCCGGCTGCACAAGGGGCTCGACATCGCCGCGCCGAGCGGCACGCCGATCCGCGCCGCGGCCGACGGCGTGGTCGCGCGGGCGGGACGCAACGGCGGCTACGGCAATTTCGTCAAGCTCAACCATGTCAGCGGCATCGCCACCGGCTATGGCCATATGAGCCGGATCGCGGTGCGTGCCGGGCAGCGGGTGCGGCAGGGCAGCGTGATCGGCTATGTCGGGTCGACCGGCATGTCGACGGGGCCGCACCTCCATTACGAGCTGTGGAAGAACGGTGCCGCGGTCAACCCGCGCTCGGTGACGCTAGCCAGCGTCCAGCAGCTGGGCGGCGACGATCTGCGCCGCTTCAAGACCACCTATGCGCAGCTGATGGCGGTGCCGGCCGGCGCGGCAAAGGCCGACTGAGCCACCGTGCTCCTGCGCGGGCAGGAGCATGTCTCACCACTACCGCCCCGCGCGCCAGCGGCGGATGGTGCGTTCGAGGATACCGTCCTCGCCGCCGGTCTCGCGCCACAGCTCGGAAAAGCGCGGATCGCCGGAGGCGGGGCGCTGCGCTTCTTCCAGCGTGTCGAAGCGCACCCGCATCGGCGTCGCCACGCCTTCGCCGGAGACGATGCACTCGCGGTTGCGCAGCGCCGGGATGGTGTCGAGGAAGGCGCGCGCGCCCTCGGGCATCGCCGCCCGCACGAACGCCTGATCGCGATCGTTGTTGAGCCGCATCGCCAGGATCGTGCCGCATTGCGACAGCACGCCTTCGGCCAGGTCGGACGGACGCTGGGTGATGAGCCCCAGCGAGACGCCGTATTTGCGGCCTTCCTTGGCGATGCGGCTGAGGATGCGGCCGACCGAGGAGGCATCGGCGTTGCGCTCGTTGGGGACGTAGCGGTGCGCTTCCTCGCACACCAGCAGGATCGGGCGCCTGGGCTCGTTGCGCGACCAGATCGCGAAGTCGAACACCATGCGGCTGAGCACCGCCACCACCACCGCGGTGATCTCGCTCGGCACGCCCGAGACGTCGATGATCGAGATCGGCTTGCCGTCGGAGGGGAGGCGGAACACCCGCGACAGGAACGCCGCCATCGTGTCCGCCACCAGCATGCCCGAGAACATGAAGGCGAAGCGCGGATCGGTGCGGAGTTCGTCGATCTTGGCCTTGAGCCGCAGATAGGGCGTGGTGTCGCCGGCGCGATCGATCTTGCCCATTTCCTGCTGGAGGATGTTGGTGAGGTCCGACAGCAGATAGGGGATCGGCGAATCGACCGTGAGCTTGCCGATCTCCTGCGCCAGCCGGTTCTTGGCGCGCGCGGCGAGCAGGCACTTGGCGAGGATGTCGGCGTCGACCTGCCGCTCGTTGCCCGCGCTGGTGAGCAGCACCTCGCAATGCTCGTCGAAGTTCATCAGCCAGTAGGGCATCTGCAGGTTCGACACGTCGTAGAGTGCGCCGATCCCCTCGAACGCCGCGGCATATTCGCCGTGCGGATCGATCATCACGATGTGCCCCTGCGGACTCTGCGCGCAGATGCGGTGGAGGATCAGCGCCGCGGCGGTCGACTTGCCGGTGCCGGTCGATCCGAGCAGCGCGAAATGCTTGCCGAGCAGCGCGTCGACCTGCAGCGTGGCGCGGATGTCGCTGGTGGGATAGACGTTGCCGATCTCGACATGGGCGCGGTCGTCGGCGGCATAGATCCGGCGAAGGTCGCCGGTCGTCATCGGATAGACCGGCGTGCCGGGCATCGGATAGCGGGTGACGCCGCGGCGGAAGCCGTGGAGCCCGCCGGTGGCGCGGTCCTCCTCCGCCTCGCCCAGGAAATCGATGCTGGCGATCGCCTGGCGTTCCTCGTCGGGGACGGCGCGGATCGCGCGGATCGTGGCGATCAGCCAGCCGCCGCTGGCGCGCATCCGCAGCTGGCTGCCGATCTGACCGGCGGTGGCGAGCGCCTCGTCGGCGTCTCCGGTAAGGGCGTTGACCGTATCGAGATTAAGGAGGATCTGGCTTGCCGCCCCGCCGACGTCGACCACGGCGCCGATCGTGCGCGGCGTGGCGGCGCGCGGCGTCGCGCCGTCGTGTAGCGATCGTGCGCCCGTCTGTTCCGTCACTCGCGTCTCCTCGGTCGATCGGACTTCGAATGCGCAGCGGAAGGTAAAGGTTGCGTTGGCGCGCCGGGCGCCCGCGGCGGCGCTAGAAGCGCCGCCACAGCGTGCCGGCGGCCCAGCCGAACAGCATCGACAGCGCCACCGCGACCAGCCCGTAGGCGAGCGAATCATGCTCGGCGGCCTGTTCGACGAAGCGCTCGAACCCGGACTTGCGGATGTCGATCTCACGCGTGGCGGCGGCGAGGACGCGGCCGTCGCGGATCAGGAAGGTCTCGGCGGTGAACCGTCCTACCGGCACGCGCGCGGGAATGTCGACGGCGGCGCGGTAGAGCACGCCGTCGGTGATCTCCACCGCGCCTGGCGCCTCGTAATAGAGGCCGTTGCGCCGCTTCAGGTCGACCAGCCCGTCGGTGAAGCGCGCCTGCTCCGGCGCGGTGGCGCCGGAGGCGGGGGAGAGCTGAAGGCTGTCGAGGCCGAGCTCGTAGATCGCGCGGGTGCGGTCGTCGACCAGCGCGCCGATCGGCTTGGACGAGGCGATCGCGTAGAAGGACGGGGCCGAGCGGAAGCGGGTGCGCGAGGCGTTGACCCAGATGCCGGCGACCTTCTCCTTCTCGCGCATCACGATCGACTGCGACGGGCCCTTGACCACGACCACCACCTCGGCCGGGTCGTCGCCCTCGGGCGCGCGGCCGCCGGGATAGAGGATCGCTCCGAACAGCAGCAGTTCGGCGCCGGTGAAGCTGTAGGCGATCTGGATGTTGCGGCGCGAGACGTCGGGCACCAGCACCGGCTTGGGCGCGGCGCCGAGCAGCAGCGGCGCGAGCAGCGAGAGGCCGAGCGTGCGCCTCACGACAGCTCGATCGTGTAGATCTCGTCCGGGCGCCAGCCGAGCCCCAGCGCCATGCGGAACGCCACCGCCAGCACCATCAGCGCCAGGATCAGCCGTAGATATTCGGGCTTCACCACCTGGGCGAACTTCGCGCCGATCTGCGCGCCGGTGACCGACCCGATCAGCAGCAGCACCGCGAGCACGATGTCGACAGCCTTCGTCGTCATCGCGTGGACCAGCGTCGCCGCCGCCGTCACGAACAGGATCTGGAACAGCGAGGTGCCGACCACCACCCGCGTGCCCATGCCCAGCAGGTAGAGCATCGCCGGCACCAGCACGAAACCGCCGCCGACCCCCAGCAGCACGGTGAGGATGCCGACGCCGAACCCCAGCAGCAGCGGCGCGAGCGGCGAGATGTAGAGGCCGGAGGCGTAGAAGCGCCAGCGCAGCGGCAGCGCGGCGACCAGCGGGTGGTGGCGGCGCCGGGCCGCAGGCGGCGCCTTGGCGCCGCGCAGCACGCGGATGCTGCCCACCGCCTCCTTGAGCATCAGCCCGCCGATCGAGCCGAGCAGCAACACGTAGATGAGCGCGATGACCGTATCGATCTGACCGGTCGCCTGCAGCAGCCGGAAGATGCCGGCCCCCGCGATCGAGCCGAGCACGCCGCCGACGGTGAGCACCGTTCCCATCCGCACGTCGACTCCGCCGCGGCGGAAATGGGCGAACACGCCCGACACGCTGGCGCCGGTCACCTGGCTTGCCGCCGATGCGGCCGCCACCGTGGGCGGGATTCCGTAGAAGATCAGCAGCGGCGTCGTCAGGAACCCGCCGCCGACCCCGAACATCCCCGACAGGAAGCCGACGCCGCCGCCCAGCAGCACGATCACGAGCGCGTTGACCGACAGGTTGGCGACGGGAAGGTAGAGATCCATTGTCGCCTCGATACCCGTTCCGCCGGGCCGGACAAAGCCTTCAGAAATCGGTGCCGAGCGTGATCGCCGGGCCGGAGCCGGGGGCGGCGTTGCCCGCGACGCGCTGCCGCCAGTCCGCGGCGATGCGGAGCGTCGGACCGCCGGTCGGCAGCGTCGCGACGATCGAGGGGCCGACGTCGAACCGGTTGGCGCCGCGCTGCGCGCCGCCCCACACGCCGGCGCCGAGCGCGAGCCGGGGGCCGCTGTCCGATCCGAGCGGAAGCAGCAGCCGCGCCGCACCGTCGGCATAGGGTTCGCGGCGTGCCCGCACGACGACGCCGGCCTGTCCGTACGCCTCCAGCTGCCAGCGCCCCGCCACCGGCGTCGGGTTGATTCCGGCGATCGCGCCGAGGGCGGTGCCACCGCGCGTCGAATCGAGGGCGACCCGCCGCTCGAGCAGCACGGCGACCGGCAGCTTGGCGGGCTGCCACTCGATGCCGAGCCCCGCCTCGCGCCCGCTGCCGCGCAACGGCGTCGACAGCCGCCCCGACAGCGCCACGGTGCGCGTCAACCCGTAGCGCAGCCGAACGCCGGCCTGGCTGCCGCCGAGCTGGACCGGGCCGAACGGGCCGCCGCCGGCCATGCTGCCGCCGCGCCCGACGAGCCAGGCGCTGACCGACCAGCGGCGCGGCGACGATGGCGGCACCAGCGCCGGAGCCGGTTCGACCGGGGCGACGCGCTGCACGACCGCCGGCGCCAGCGACAGCGCGTCGGGTGCGACCGTCTGCGCGCGGGCAGGGGCGAGCGCGGGATAGGCGATGGTGGGAGCGTTCCGACTGCGCGAGCGTCGCTCGCCTACGGGCGCAGGCGGACGCGGCATGCGGGCCAGCGACGGCGCGGCTTGCGGTGTCGGCGCGACATAGGGCGACTCGAGTGTCGCCAGGCGCGGTGCGCTCGCCTGTGCCGGCGCGGCGAGGTCCGCGGTAGGCCACAGCAGCAGCGCGCGGGCGCCGGTCCATCCCGCCAGCACCACCGCCAGGAACCGCAGGGGTCGGCCGGTGCCCCTCATGCCGCACGCTCTGCGGGCAGATCGGGGAAGTGGTGGGCGGTCTTGTCCCAGCGCAGCTCGGCCCCGCGCAGCATCGCCAGGTAGCGCAGCATCGCCCGGCGTGCGGCGAGCAGCGCGATGATGTTGGCGATGATGCTGCGGGGCATCGAGCGCGCACCCTCGCGCCAGCCGTAGCGCGTGCCGACGAAGTGCGCGCGCACCGCCATCCGCCAGCCGAGCAGCGCGGTGTTGACCATCAGCAGCAGCCGCATCGCCGGCGTGGCGTCGGCGCGGGCGGTGCCGGCCAGCAGGTGCGCCGCCTCCGACACGCCCCAGCCGACCAGCGCGAGATAGGCCGCGGCGAGCACCGGTACCGCCAGGATGGTGCGGCGGTCGCGCATCCGCATCCAGTGCTCGGTCGCGCGGCCGCGCTGCTGCCAGCCGATCCGGTCCCAGCCGGCGAGCGCGATGCCGATCATCCAGCGCGCCTTCTGCCGGACCGCCGCGTCGAGCGTGGCGGGAAAGAAGGCGCGGACGCCGACCGGCTGGTCGCCATCGGCCTCGGCTACGTTCAGGAACAGGCCGCTGCCGCCGAGCATCGCGATCGTCAGCCCGAGTTCGTAGTCCTCGGTCAGGCTCGCCTCGTCGAACGGCAGGCCGCCGCGAGCGATGGCGATGCGCGCGAGCATCGGCACCGCGATCGCGCAGCCGGTGCCGGCAAGCGGCATTCCCGCGCCAAGCGCCTGACGCACCGGCATCAGCTTGCCATGCGCTTCCGCGAATTCGTCGATGTAATGGCCCGAGATCCAGCGCGAGCGCGTGTCGGCGAGCGGCAGCACCGGCAGCTGCACCGTCGTCGCGCGGTCGAGCCCCTGGTCGAGCAGCCGCAGCTCCTCCGGATGGACCAGATCCTCGGCATCGTGGAGCACCACGCCCTTGAACGGCCGCCCTTCGGCGCGCTGGTCGGCGAGCAGCGCGTGCCACAGCGCGTTGAGGCAGTCGGCCTTGGTCGTCGGGCCGGGGCGCGGGCACAGGACCAGCCGCACGCGGCTATCCTCCGCGGCGACCGCGCCAACCGCGGCAATGGTGGCGGGATCGTTGGGATAGGCGCCGGCGTAGATGCGATAGTCGGGATGGTCGAACCGGGCGAGCGCGCTGCGCAGCATCAGCCCGATCACCGCGGACTCGTCCCACGCGGGAACGAAGATCGCCAGCCGGCCCGATCGCTGCTCCGCCTGCTGGCGCGGGATGGTGGAAGGCGACGGAGCGGTGCGCCGGCGCCGTCCGAAATGGACGAGGTCGGTCGCGAGATCGTCGATGCCGCCGATCAACACGCCGATCGCGGCGAACAGCACGACTTCGTGCAGCACCCCGTCCCACACCACGATCGCCGTCGCCAGGCCCCCCATAGCAACTTCCCCCGATTCGGATGGAAGTAGCATCCTGGTAAATGCAACATTAATCAAGACAAGGGTGCGGGGGTATCTACTCCAGCCGCTAACGGCTTTTCAATTCCATAGGAAAGCGAAGAAAAGACTCAGTAAAAGAGCCGCCTAGGAAGCGGCGGCTCTTCTGAGTTACCAGTAGAATCCTCGGATCACCTGAACGACCCGCCCGCGGCGGGTGTCGACCAGCAGCACGTCATCATAGTGGCGCACCCAACGCTGGCCGGGGCGGACCGGCGGGAGGCGGTAGCGCCACGGATCGGCAATGGCATAGCGGCTGCCGTAGTAGCTCGGCGCGATCCGGCCGCCGATGCGGAAGCTGTTGTAGCGGAACGGCGCATGCCAGTTGCCGCGCGCATAAAGCCGGCGGTGCTGGTCGCGATAGCCGCGCCAGTCGTTCTGCCCCCAACGATGGTCGCGGCCGTATCGGGGAGCGTCGTGTCGGCCGTTCCAGCGGCGGTCGTCCGGGCGGCGGTCGTCGTGTCGCCACGCGCCGCGCGGATCGTGCCGCGACTGCGCGCTGGCGGCGACCGGAGCGGCGATGCCCGCCAGCGTCGTGGTCGCGGCGAGAGCGGCAAGGATCAGGGTACGCATCGCGATCTCCTCTCAGGTTCCGGGCAGCGCCCGATGCTGGACGAGATAGGCCGGTGTCGCTGAATGGCGTTCGAACCGGCGCGTCAGCCAAGCGAAAGCTGCCGGCGCGGAGGCGAGCGCGTCAGTCGCGCGCGCGGCGGCGCAGCGCCAGCGCGTAGATCACCAGCGCGATCACGGCGAAGGCGAACCACTGCACCGCATAGGCAAGATGGTTGTTGGGCAGGTCGGCCGGATCCGGCGGCCGGCTGGCGGCGAGGCCGGGCGCGGGCGTCTCGGCGACGATCATGCGCGCGGTGGCCGGCTTGCCGCCGAACAGCGCGACGATCGCGGGGGTGCCGCCGGGCGCTTCGGTGAGCAGGCCGGTGACGGTGCCGCCGCGCCAGCCCGGATGGAAGTTCGGATCGCTGCCCACGCCCAGGTCGACGCGGAAGCCCGGCCCTTCCGCGCCGGTGCGGCACTGGGCGACGTGGCGCCAGCCGGCAAGGCCGTCGCGGCTGCGGCCGCCGGTGGTGGTCCAGCCGGTCACCTCCAGGCACTGGGCGGAGACGCGGCGGAACAGCACGTTGGCGTCGGGAAAATGGGGGAGCGCCATCACCGGCTTGCCGGCGTTGGCCGCGAAGCGGGCGATCAGCGCTTCCTTCTGCGCGCGCCGTTCGAGCTGCCATACTCCCAGGGCGACCATCGCCAGCACCGCGAACGCGACGGCGATCGTCGGCAGGAGCGGGATCCGCCTCACCGGTCGTCGCGGGTCAGCCGCGCCTCGCGCGCGGCGTTGCGGTACTCGAGCGCGAGCAGCAGCGCCTTGGTGAAGCGCAGCGATACCGCCACGCCGCCCAGCGTCAGCGGCAACCACAGCAGCACGTGCAGCCACCACGGCGGCGAGAACAGCAGTTCGACGAGCACCGCCAGCACCGTCACCAGCGTGCCGATCCCCATCGTCAAGAACACCGTCGGCCCGTCGCCGACGTTGAAGCGGAGGAAGTCGAGCCCGCAGGCGGTGCAACGCGGCGCGAAGGCGATGAAGCCGGCGAACAGCGTCTTCGCGCCGCAGCGCGGGCACAGCCCGCCGGTAGCGGCCGCCATCGGCGCCGGCGGCGCGCCGGCAGGCGTAGGAGCCGGCGGCGTGCCGGTGGGGCCGGTCACGTCAGCCGGCGTGGACCGGTGCGCCCCAGCCGCCCCAGACATAGACGCTGACGAACAGGAACAGCCACACCACGTCGACGAAGTGCCAGTACCAGGCCGCCGCTTCGAACCCGAAGTGCTGCCGCGGGGTAAAGTCGCCCTGGTACACGCGCACCAGGTTCACGATCAGGAAGATGGTGCCGACGATCACGTGGAAGCCGTGGAAGCCGGTCGCCATGTAGAAGGCGGAGGTGTAGTTGATCGTCCCGAACGGGAACGGTGCGTGAGCATACTCGTACGCCTGGATGCACGAGAACAGCACGCCGAGCACGATCGTCAGCCACAGCCCCTTCTTGACGTCGTCGTTCTCGCCGACGCCCAACGCCCCCCACAGCCCGGTGCGCGCGCCGCCGTGCTGGCCGTGGATCAGCGCGTGGTGCGCCCAGGTGATGGTGGTGCCCGACAGCAGCAGCAGGAAGGTGTTGAGCAGCGGCAGCTTGAACGAATCGAGCACCTCGATGCCGGCCGGCGGCCACTGCGCGGCGACCTGCGAGGCGGAATCGATCAGCGAGACGCCATCCTCGTGGCTGAACTGCACCGCCGCCGGGAACAGCGAGAAGTCGAACCACGCCCAGAACCAGCCGAGGAAGAACATCACTTCGGACGCGATGAACAGCACCATGCCGTAGCGCAGGTGGAGCTGGACGACGGGGGTGTGGTCGCCCGCGCGCGCCTCGCGGATCACGTCGGTCCACCACAGGCCCATGCAGGCGAGCACCGCGATCAGCCCGGCGCCGAACAGCAGCCCGCCATAGGCCGCGTCGCGCATGACCATGATGCCGCCGGCGGCCAGCGCCAGCGCGGCGAACGCGCTCAGCATCGGCCACGGGCTGGGCGGCAGGATGTGGTAATCGTGGTTCTTGGTTCCGGCCATGGTCGATCCCCATCCTCTCTTGTCGCGAAAGCCTAGCTTGGCGTCCGCGCGGAATCCACCGGGTAAAAGGTGTAGGACAGCGTAATCACCCGCACGTCGGCCGTGTCGGGGTCGCTGGCAAGCTTGGGATCGACGTAGAAGATCACCGGCATGCGCACTTCCTCGCCCGGCTGGAGCGTCTGCTCGGTGAAGCAGAAACACTGGATCTTGGTGAAATACTTGCCCGCCTGCGCCGGCGTCACGTTGAAGGTGGCGGTGCCGGTGATCGGCCGGTCGGAGGTGTTCTTCGCGACGAAGAACGCCATGTCGCGCGCGCCGATGTCGATCGTGTCGGCGGCGTTCTCAGGCCGGAAGCGCCACGGCAGGTTGGGCGCCACGTTGCTGTCGAAGGCGACGGTGACCTTGTCGCCGATCCCGCCCGGCGCCTGCTGGCCGCGCTGGGTCGTGCCGTTGAGCCCGGTCACCTGGCAGAAGACGCGGTAGAGCGGCACGCTCGCCCAGCCGAGCCCGGTCATTCCGACCGCGGCGAGGCCGGCGAGCAGCGCGGTGCGGCCGTTGCGGGTCATCCCAACCCCGCGCGGATCTTGACGATGCTGATCGCGAACAGCAGCACGACGAGCGCGCCGAGCAGCCACGCCATCACGCGGGCGCGCGCCTGCTGGCGGGCGCGGATCAGCGCTTCCTCCTCGGGCGTCACGGCAGCAGCCAGCGGTCGGCGACCAGCGCGCCGAACACCACGAAGAGGTACAGGATCGAATAGCCGAACAGCCGCTTCTCCGGGCGCATCGCATCGCCTTCGGGCGCGGTCGTGCGGGTCGCGACGCGCAGCGCGAACCAGCCGAACAGCGCCGTCGTGGCGACCGAGACCGCGCCGTAGAGCGCCCCGGCCAGCCCAAGCGGCCACGGCGCGATCGCCGCCACCGCCATCGGCAGCGTGTAGAGCCCGATCTGGGTGCGCGTGGCACGCTCGCCCGCCACCACCGGCAGCATCGGCACGCCGGCCGCGGCATAGTCGGAGCGGACGAACAGCGCGAGCGCCCAGAAATGCGGCGGCGTCCACAGGAACACCAGCGCGAACAGCAGCAGCGGCAGTGCGGCGACCTCGCCGGTCGCCGCCGCCCAGCCGATCAGCGGCGGGAAGGCGCCGGCGGCACCGCCGATGACGATGTTCTGCGGCGTGCGGCGCTTGAGCCACACGGTGTAGACCAGCACGTAGAACAGGATCGAGAGCGTCAGGATCGCGGCGGCGGCGACGTTCACCGCCAGCCCCATCAGCGCGACCGCGAAGACGGCGAGGCCGACGCCGAAGTGCAGCGCCGCCTGGCGGTCCATGCGTCCGTCTGGCAGCGGCCGGCCACGCGTGCGCTTCATCCGCGCGTCGAGGTCGGCCTCGTACCACTGGTTGAGCGCGCCCGCCGCGCCGGCGCCGAGCGCGATGCACAGGATCGCGGTGAAGCCGAGCACCGGGTGGATGCCCACCGGCGCCGCGAGCATCCCGCACAGGCCGGTGAACACGACAAGCGTCATCACCCGCGGCTTGGTGAGGGCGAGGAAGTCGCGCCAGTCGGCGGGAACCGTCAAGGGGATCGCAGTGGCCATAGGTCGCGTCCTGTATAGGCAAGGCGCAGGGGCGGCGAAAGGGTCGCCGCCGTCGAACGCCTTGATAGGCCGGCGCGACCGACAGGAAACGGGGTATCCCAACCCGTTCGTCAATCGTCCGGGCAGCATCGACGCTCTCGTCATGCGGACGGAAGTCAGCATCCAGATGCGCTGTGCCGACGACTCCAGCCGGAACGGCAACGAATCCTGACTTCCGTCAGGATCACCGTGGGGTGGCGGCGCAAAAAAACGCCCCGGAGAGACCTCCGGGGCGCTCTTCGCCGGGTCAGTCGACCTTCGGCAGCGTTTCGAACTGGTGATACGGCGGCGGCGACGAGAGCGTCCATTCGAGCGTGGTCGCGCCTTCGCCCCAGGGGTTGTCGGGGGCCCGCCGGCCGCTGGTGAGCGACAGGAACAGGTTCACGAAGAACACTACCATCCCCACCGCCATGATCAGGTAGCCGATCGAGGCGACGTAGTTCCAGTAGCTGAACGCGTCGGTGTAGTCGGGCATGCGGCGCGGCATGCCGTTGGCGCCCAGGAAGTGCATCGGGAAGAACAGCACGTTCACGCCGACGAAGAACACCCAGAAGTGCAGCTTGCCGAGGAACTCGTTGTACATCCGCCCCGACATCTTCGGGAACCAGTAGTAGAAGCCGGCGAACAGCGCGAACACCGCGCCCAGCGACAGCACGTAGTGGAAGTGCGCGACGACGTAATAGGTATCGTGCATCAGGTCGTCGACGCCGCCGTTGGCGAGCACCACGCCGGTCACGCCGCCGACCGTGAACATGAAGATGAAGCCGATCGCCCACAGCATCGGGGTGGGGAAGCGAAGCGAGCCGCCCCACATCGTCGCGATCCACGAGAAGATCTTGATGCCGGTCGGCACCGCGATGATCATCGTCGCGGCGGTGAAGTACATCTTGGTGTTCACGCTGAGACCCGTCGTGAACATGTGATGGGCCCAGACGATGAAGCCCACCGCGCCGATCGCGACCATCGCATAGGCCATGCCGAGGTAGCCGAACACCGGCTTGCGGCTGAACGTCGCGATGATGTGGCTGACCATGCCGAACCCCGGCAGGATCATGATGTAGACCTCCGGGTGGCCGAAGAACCAGAACAGGTGCTGGTAGAGCACCGGATCGCCGCCGCCGGCCGGATCGAAGAAGGTGGTGCCGAAGTTGCGGTCGGTCAGCAGCATGGTGATCGCCGCGGCGAGCACCGGCAGCGACAGCAGCAGCAGGAACGCGGTGACCAGCACCGACCAGGCGAACAGCGGCATCTTGTGCAGCGTCATGCCCGGCGCGCGCATGTTGAAGATGGTGGTGATGAAGTTGATCGCGCCCAGGATCGACGCGGCGCCCGACAGGTGCAGCGACAGGATCGCCATGTCGACCGAGGGGGAGGTCTCGCCATAGGTCGACAGCGGCGCGTAGACCGTCCAGCCCGTGCCGGCGCCGCCGAAGAAGGGCGAGGCGAGCAGCAGGATGCCCGAGGGCACCAGCAGCCAGAAGGACACGTTGTTCATGCGCGGGAACGCCATGTCCGGCGCGCCGATCATGATCGGCACGAACCAGTTGCCGAACCCGCCGATCATCGCCGGCATCACCATGAAGAACACCATGATGAGGCCGTGGGCGGTGATCATCACGTTCCACAGGTGGAGCGACTCGTCCAGGCTCTGTTCGGAGCCGGCGAGCCAGGTCGCCCAGCTGCCCAGATGCTGGATGCCCGGCTCGGCGAGTTCCCAGCGCATCAGGCCCGAGATCGCGCCGCCGACCACGCCCATGAAGATCGCGAAGATCAGGTAGAGCGTGCCGATGTCCTTGTGGTTGGTCGACAGGAACCAGCGCGCGAAGAAGCCGGGGCGATGGTCCGCATGGGGATCGTGGGTCCCGTGGTAGGGCGCCTCGAATGCGGAGGGCTGCAGGGCGGTGTCGGTCATGGCTTACTGATCCACGTTGCCGGCGCCGGCCGGGTTGCCGGTTGCGCCCTGGGTGACGGGAGTGGCGGTTTCGGTCGCGTTGACCGTCGGGCCTTCGGCGCCGGCGGCGGGAGTCGCCGTGTCGTCGGCGGTGTCGGCGGCGGGCTGCGCCGGCGCGGCGGTCGACGGCTCGCCCTCGCCCGGCATGGTGCCGCCCTTGGCGCGGATCCAGGCTGCGAACTCGGCCGGCGGCACCGCGTCGATCGCGATCGGCATATAGCCGTGGCGCGCGCCACACAGCTCGGAGCACTGGCCGAAATAGACGCCCGGCTTCTCGATGGTGAAGCTGGTCTCGTTGAGCCGGCCGGGGATGGCGTCGAGCTTCACCCAGAAGGACGGCACCGCCCAGCTGTGGATCACGTCGTTGGCGGTGGTGATCAGGCGGATCGGCACGCCGACCGGCAGCACGATGCGGTTGTCGGTGGCGAGAAGGCGCGGGCCGTCGGCATCGGTGCGGAAGCGCTGGCCGGCGGCGACCTGGTCGCGTTCCTTGAGCATGTTGGCGGTGACGGAGACGCCGCCGTTGTCCGGATATTCGTAGCTCCAGAACCACTGGTTGCCGATCGCCTTGATCGTCACGGCATTGTCGGGCGCCGGCTTGTACTGGTGCGCGAGCAGCCGGATCGAGGGCACCGCGAACACCGCCAGGATCAGCACCGGCACCGCGGTCCATAGGATCTCGATGGTGGTGTTGTGCGAGGTGCGCGACGGGTTCGGGTGCGCGGCGGCGCGATAGCGGATCACCACCCACACCAGCAGGCCCAGCACCAGCAGCACGATCGCGGTGATTACCGGCATCAGCAGATGGTTGTGGAAGCGCAGCGCCTCCTGGCCGTTCGGGGTCACCTGATCCTGGATGGCGACGACGCCGGCGCTGGGCTGGCCCTGGTTCTCGGTAGGCCGCAGCTTGGGCGTGCCGTCCGCGTTCAGCGTCGGGTCGGGAGCCGCTTCCGGCTGCGGCGCGGCAACGGTCGTGGGCGGGTTGACGCTGCCGTCGGGCGACGCCTCGGCCGATCCGGGCGGCGGCGTTCCCGCCTGCGGCGGCGCCGGCTGCGGAGCCGTCTGCGCCACTGCGGCCTGCGGCGCAGCGACGGCGTGGCCGGCCATCGTCAACGCCAAGCCGATGCCGAGTGCGGCCAGCTTCCATCCGGACAGCCCGTTTCCAGCCATTCGCATCCCCATCTACCCGTTTTCGTCGCGCGGGCTTGCGCATCCGGTACCCCGGACGAGGCCCATTCCAGGGGTATACGCAGCGTTTTCCCTTGTCTCAAGCGCGGGGTCGCTCTTTTTGCCGGCCCGATTGCCGCGCTGCCCCGCGCGGCCTAGAGAGGGCCTCGACCATGACCGACGACGACATCCTGGCGGAATTCCGCGCGGCCGAGGCCCTGCTCGAGGGGCATTTCATCCTTTCCTCCGGGCGCCACAGCCCGCGCTACCTCCAGTGTGCGCGCGTGCTGATGGATCCGCTGCGCGGCGCGCGGCTGGCCGAGGAGCTGGTGGCGCGGCTGCCTAGCGAGGTGCGCGGCGCGATCGACGCGGTGGTGTCGCCGGCGATGGGCGGGGTGATCGCGGGGCACGAGATGGGCCGTGCGCTCGGCCGTCCGGCGATGTTCCTCGAACGCCCGACCGGCACCTTCGAGCTGCGCCGCGGCTTCCGCCTCGATCCCGGCGCGCGCGTGCTGATGATGGAGGACGTGGTCACCACCGGCCTCTCGTCGCGCGAGGCGATCGCCGCGATCCGTGCCGCCGGCGGACAGGTGGTCGCGGCGGCGGCGTTGGTCGATCGCTCGAACGGCACCGCCGATCTCGGCGTGCCCTTCTATCCGCTGATCCGGCTCGACGTCCCGAGCTACGAAGCCGATGCGCTTCCGCCCGAGCTCGCCGCGACTCCGGCCGTCAAGCCGGGGAGCCGCGCGGCGGCGTGAGCGGCCCGATCCGCCTCGGCGTCAACATCGACCATGTCGCGACCGTGCGCAACGCGCGCGGCAGCGGCTATCCCGATCCGGTGCGCGCCGCGCTGCTCGCGGCGGAGGCGGGGGCGCAAGGGATCACCGCGCATCTGCGCGAGGATCGGCGCCATATTACCGACGCCGACATCGCCCGGCTGTCGGACGAGCTGCCGGTTCCGTTAAACCTGGAAATGGCCGCGACCGAGGAGATGCTCGGCATCGCGCTGCGCCACCGGCCGCACGCCGCCTGCATCGTTCCCGAGAAGCGCGAGGAGCGCACGACCGAGGGCGGGCTCGACGCGGCGGGGCAGTTCGCGCAGCTTGCGCCGATGGTCGCGGCACTGGGCGACGCGGGCATCCGCGTGTCGCTGTTCGTCGAGCCCGAGGCCGCGCAGATCGACGCCGCGCTGCGGCTCGGCGCGCCCGTCGTCGAGCTTCACACCGGCCGCTATGCCGAGCTGGACGAAGCCGCGCGCGAGAGCGAGCTCAGGCGCCTGGCCGATGCGGCGGCGCTCGCGGCCAAGAACGGCGTCGAGGTCCATGCCGGCCACGGCCTCACCTTCGACAATGTCGCGCCGATCGCGGCGATCCCGCAAGTGCGCGAACTCAACATCGGCCATTTCCTGATCGGCGAGGCGATCTTCGACGGGCTCGCACCGGTCGTCGGCCGGATGCGCGCGCTGATGGACGCGGCGCGGTGATCGTCGGGCTTGGCTCCGACTTGTGCAACATCGAGCGCATCCAGCAGTCGCTCGACCGGTTCGGCGACCGCTTCGTGCAGCGCGTCTTCACCGAGGTGGAGCAGGCCAAGGCCGCGCGCCGGCCGTTCACCCGCGCCGGCACCTTCGCCAAGCGCTTCGCGGCCAAGGAGGCGTTCTCCAAGGCGGTCGGTACCGGCTTCGCGCGCGGCGTGTTCATGCGCGACATCGGCGTGGTGAACGCCCCCTCGGGCGCACCGACGCTGGCGCTTTCGGGCGGAGCGAAGCGCGCGCTTGATGCGTTGATCCCGGCGGGGCATGTCCCCCATATTCACCTGACGCTCACCGACGACCACCCTTGGGCGCAGGCGTTCGTCATCATCGAGGCGCTGCCCGGCGCCCAGCAGGAAGTGCGATGACCGGAGACGAGCTGGTGCTGCCGTCCGAAACCTCCAAGCCCACCCCGGCGGCGCGGCCGCGCACCGATTGGGGGGCGGAGATCCGCAACCTGCTGATGCTGGTGCTCGCGGTGCTCGGCTTCCACAGCCTGGTGGCCAAGCCCTTCTACATCCCGTCCGAATCGATGATGCCGGGGCTGCTGGTCGGCGACCGGCTGGTGGTGACCAAATATCCCTACGGTTATTCGTTCGTCACCCCCGCCTTCCACCTGTTGCCGCCGTTCCACGGCCGGCTGTTCGGCAGCCTGCCCACGCCCGGCGACGTGGTGATCGTGACGCCGCCGGGCACCAAGACCGACTATATCAAGCGCGTCATCGGCCTGCCGGGCGATCGCGTGCAGGTGTCCGGCGGGATGCTCTACCTCAACGGCAAGCCGGTAGAGCGCCGCGCGATGGGCGACCGGATGATCCCGATCGACGCCAACACCAGCTGCCCGGCCTGGCAATATCCCGGCGCCGAGGTACGCGACGCCGCGGGCCAGGCGTTCTGCCGCCTGCCGATTTTCCGCGAGACGCTGCCCAACGGCCGCTCCTACGACACGATCGACGCGGTGCAGGGATCGATCGGCGACAATTTTGGACCGATCACCGTGCCGGCGGACCATGTCTTCCTGATGGGCGACAACCGCGACAACAGCGCCGACAGCCGCTTCTCGCTGTCCGAGCAGGGGCTCGGCGGGCCGGTGCCGTGGGAGAACATCGGCGGGCGCGCCGAGTTCATCACCTTCTCGCTCGACGGCACGACCGGGCTCAACCCGCTGACCTGGTGGCCGTCGCTGCGCAGCGGCCGCGCCGGCACCTCGCTCCACCCGGACGAGGCCAAGTGAGCAAGCGCGAGCGGGTCGACATCGAGCGCGCCCCGGGGCCCAACGAGCTTCGCGATCCCGTCGTCCGCGCCGAGCTGCGCAAGGCGTCGGTATGGTTCGGGCTGGCGGCCGCGATCGCGCTGGTGGTGCTGCTGATCCAGCCGCTGCTGATCATCTTCGGCGGGCTGGTGTTCGCGGCGATGCTCGACGGCGGCGTGCGGCTGCTCGGGCGGGTGCTGCCGATCCCGCGGGGGATCCGGCTGCTGATCGTGGTGCTGCTGGCGACCGCGTTCATCCTCGGCACCTTCTATCTGACGGGCGTGCAGATCGCCGCGCAGGCCGAGCAGCTCCGCTCGACGCTGGAGGTGCAGGGCAACCGGCTGATCGCCTGGGCGAACGGCACCGGCCTGATGCCGGCGCGCTCGGACATGAGCGGGCTGGCGCAGCAGGCGCTGGGCTCGGTCGGCCGCCTGACCTCGGCGGTGGGGACCGTGTTCGGCGCCTTCACCAGCCTGTTCATGATCCTGGTCATCGGGCTGTTCGTCGCGATGGAGCCCAAGCTCTACGACCGCGGGCTGCAGTGGATGGTGCCGGTCGGCCAGCGTGCCGAGTTCGCGGTGACGATCAACCGCATGGCGACGACGATGCGCCGGCTGCTCGCCGGGCGTCTCGCGGGCATGGTGTTCGAAGGCGCGCTCACCTGGCTGCTGCTGTGGATCACCGGCGTGCCGATGGCGCTGCTGCTCGGCATCATCACCGGGCTGCTCGCGTTCATCCCCAACATCGGCGCCTTCATCAGCGGCGTCCTGATGGTCGCGGTGGGCTTCAGCGCGGGGGCCGACACGGGGTTGTGGGCGATCGCGATCTACTTCGCGGTGCAGACCTTCGACGGCTATGTGCTGCTGCCGATCGTCGCCCGGCGGACGGTCGATCTGCCGCCGGCGCTGACGCTGTCGTCGCAGATCCTCGCTTCGACGCTGTTCGGCGTGCTCGGCCTCGCGCTCGCCGATCCGATGGTCGCGATGATCAAGGTCGCGCTGGAGCGCGAGTCCGAACGCGCCGCCAGGGCCGGCGTCCGGATGAGCGACGAAGACGAGGAAGCGGCACTCGCCTGAAGGATGGGCGCAGGCTTGTCCGGTCTTAGCGGGCTGTGCGCTGTCTCTCCCTCGATACGTCCTCTCGACGCAGGGCGTCGCCGGACCTCGGCAGCAAGAGGTGGGGCGCGGCGGTAGCTGCGCCTGCGCCTAGATCTTCTCCGGGTAGATCGGCTGGATGTCGACCGGGATGCCGCCCATGCTGTCGACCAGCGTCTGGGCATGGGCGTCGAGCTGCTGCCAGCGCGACAGCATCGCCTTGGCGCCGGCATAGTCGCCGTTGCCCTGGATGACGATCATGTCGTGGAGCAGGTCGCGCAGGCCCGCCTCCATCCTGGCATCGTCGATCCGGTAGCGCCCGGCGGCCGCGTCCCAGGAGAAGGCGCCCTTGTCGCGCAGATAGCCGTATTGCATCGCCGCGCCGCGGCCGTGCGCCTCGGCGGTGCCGAAGCGCATCGCGCGGAACACGCCCGCCAGATAGGTGGCGAACAGCTGCGGCTTCTCGGCGACCGGCAGCTCGCCCTTGTCCATCATGAACAGGATGTTCCACACCCCCATCACATCGGCCTTGGCTTCCTCCAGCGCCGACGCCTGCTCCTTGAGCTCATCGTTGACGCTGGTCTTGCGACCGGCGACCGTGATGTTGCCCGGCCCCAGGCTGTGCGACAGCTCGTGGAACAGCGTTTCGAGCTGCATGTACTTCTTGGCGACCAGCTCGGCCTGGTCGGGCACCAGCACCAGCGGCGCCATGGGCGCAAGGATGCGGTCGTACTTCGCGCCCAGCACGTTGGAGAGGATGACCTTCTTCGCACCCTTGGCCTCGCGTACACGCTCGTCGTTGGGCAGGTTGAACGCGATGGTGCGGCCGCCATGCTCGTTGTCGCCGCCGCCGCGCACCTGCTCGGCGACCGCGATCGGCGATTCGAACCCGCGGCTGAAGTTCTTGTAGCGCGCGTCGACCGGCAGGTTCGCCTCCATGTCGCGCAGATAATGCTTGTACTTGTCGAGCGCGGCGGACTCCTCGGGGTCCTTCAGCGTGACGAAGCTCTCAAACGCGGCCTTCGCGCCGTAGAGCCGGTCGGTGTAGACTTCGTAGGGGCCGATCGCGACCTCGATCGGCGTGTCCTTGAGGTCCATCCAGGCAAGCTCCGACTCGAAATACTCGTCGGTGCGGAACGCCTTGGCGCGCAGCGTCAGGAAGCGCTTGAGGCTGGCGTTGGTGGTGATCGCCGCGGCGCGTTCGAGCAGCTTGGCGGCGGGTTCGAGCCATTCGCGATACGCGACCGAATAGGGCACCGCCTTCAGCGCGGCGCCGTCGCGGCGCACCACCGTGTAGAGGCTGGTGAGCGCCGGCTTCTGGTCGGGATGCTTGGCGAGATAGGCGTCGAACTCCTCGCGCGTCAGGTCCTCCGGGTAGAAGCCCGCGCCCTCCGGCATCGGCCGGTCGCCCCAGAAGGGCCGCAGCTCGGCGAACTCGTCCCACGGCCCCAGGTTCGCGTCGAACCAGTCGAGCAGCAGCGGCTGGTCGGCACGGCGCATGCGCTGGATCGCCAGCCGCGTCTCCGGGTTCCGCACGTCGCGCTGGCGCAGGTAGATCGGCGTCATGAGGTCGGATGCCTGGATCAGCAGGTTCACCACCTGCCGCTCCTCGGCCGAGAGGAAGCCGGTGTCGGGCGCGATGTCGACGCGGGCGATCTTCGCGCGCTGCGCCTCGACCGAATAGCCGTCCTCCCGCGTGGCTGCCGCGCGCTGCTGCTGGGAAGCGGTTTGCGTCTCCGCACAGGCGGTGGTGGCGAGCAGGACGGCGAGAAGCGGAAGACGCATGGCAGACAACCTTGAAGTTCGAATCCGGGGGATCAGGCGGCGAGGCTCTTGCTCACCTGTTCCAGCATGTCCTTGGACAGGCCGGGGACGGAGAGGATGCGCTCCAGCTGCCGGCGCATCAGCTGCTGGCGCCCCGCATCGAAGCGCCGCCAGCGGCCGAGCGGGGGCATCATCTTGGCGGCGGTTTGCGGGTTCAGCCGGTCGAGCGCGATCAGCTGGTCGGCGACGAAGCGATAGCCGGAGCCGTCCTCGGCATGGAAGGCGCGCTGGTTGACGCTGAACGCCCCCACCAGCGCGCGGGCGCGATTGGGGTTGGCGAGGGTGAAGTCGCGGTGGCCGGCAAGCTCGGCGACAACCTGTGCGGTGTCGTCGCGCGTCGACAGCGCCTGGGTCGAGAACCATTTGTCGAGCACCAGCGGATTGTCGCGATAGCGGTTGTAGAAGATGTCGAGCGCGGCAACGCGTTGATCCCAGGGGCCGTTGACCAGCGTCATCAGCGCACCCTGGCGGTCGGTCATGTTGTCGGCCTGTTCGAACTGCGCGAAGGCGAGGTCGCCGATGTCGGCCGCGCCCGAGGCGGCGAGGTAACCGAGCGCCACCGTCTTCAGCCGGCGCTTGCCCTTGGCGTCGGGCGTGATTTCGAACGCGCCGGCCTCGGTATTGGCATAGGCTTCCCGCCAGTCGCTCTCCAGCGCACAACCGATATCGCGGCGCAGGGCCTCGCGCGCGCGGAAGATCGCGTCGGGATCGACGACCGGCATCTGGTCGCCGATGAAATTGTCGGACGGCAGCAGTACCGCCTCGGCGACGAAGGCGCGGTCGAGGTCGGGGTTGCGCAGCGTCTCGCGCACCGCCCCGATCACGGCTTCGTGGTCGCCGCGCCCGCTCGCCACCGACGCGACCAGCGTGTCGAGCATCAGCTGCTGCATCGCCTCGTAGCGCGCGAACGGATCGTCGTCGTGGCCCGATAGGAAGGCGAGATCGGCGGGGGTGCGGTTGGTGTCGACGATCACCGGCGCGGAAAAGCCGCGGTTGATCGACAGCATCGGGCGTTCGCCGACCGCATCGAAGCGCAGCGACGCCTCGCGGTCGGAGAGCAGCACCAGCTGCTCCTCGCCGAGCGGCCGGCCGGTGTCGCCGCCGAACAGCCGCAGCCGCAGCGGCAGCACCATCGGCTGCTTGTCCGGCTGGCCCGGCGTCGGCGGTACGCTCTGGGCGAGGTGCAGCGTCGCGGTGCCGCCGCCCGGCACATGCTCCAGCGTCGCGGTGACGCGCGGCGTGCCGGCCTGCGAATACCACAGCCGGAACTGGGCAAGGTCGACGCCGTTCGCCTCTTCCATCGACGCGACGAAGTCCTCGCACGTCGCCGCCGTCCCGTCGAAGCGATCGAAATAGAGGTCGGTGCCGGCGCGGAATCGCTGGGGTCCGAGGATGGTGTGCAGCATCCGCACCACCTCCGCGCCCTTGTTGTAGATGGTGGCGGTGTAGAAGTTGGAGATTTCGAGATAGCTGTCCGGCCGGATCGGATGCGCCAGCGGGCCGGAATCCTCCGGGAACTGCGATGCGCGCAGCGAGCGCACATCCTCGATCCGCTTGACCGCCGCCGATCCCTGGTCGGCCGAAAAGCCTTGGTCGCGGAAGACGGTGAAGCCTTCCTTCAGCGAAAGCTGGAACCAGTCGCGGCAGGTGACGCGGTTGCCCGACCAGTTGTGGAAATACTCGTGCGCCACCACGGCTGCGACCGCGTCATAGTCGTGGTCGGTCGCAGTGTCGGGATCGGCCAGGATATAGCGCGAGTTGAAGATGTTGAGCCCCTTGTTCTCCATCGCGCCGAAGTTGAAATCATCGACGGCGACGATGTTGAACACGTCCAGGTCGTACTCGCGGCCGTAGACGCGCTCGTCCCACGCCATCGACGTCTTGAGCGCGTCCAGCGCGTGGTCGGTCTTGGCAAGGTCCGTTTCGCGCACCCAGATGGCGAGCTTCACCTCGCGGCCGCTGGCGGTGACGAAGCTGGCGCGGTTGGCGACCAGATCGCCCGCGACCAGCGCGAACAGGTAGGACGGCTTGGGGAAGGGGTCGTGCCACTCGGCCCAGTGGCGGCCGTCGTCCAGCTCGCCCTGTGCGACCGGATCGCCGTTGGCGAGCAGCACCGGGAAGCGCGCCTTGTCGGCGGTCATCCGCACCGAATAGCGCGCGAGCACGTCGGGCCGGTCGGGGAAGAAAGTGATGCGGCGGAACCCCTCCGCCTCGCACTGGGTGCACAGGTTCCCGCCCGAGGCATAGAGCCCCATCAGCTGAGTATTGCGATCAGGCGCGATCGCGACTTCGGTCTCGACCACATGGGCGTCGCCGTCCAGGTCGATCACCAGCGCGTCGCCGTCCATGCGCCAGCGGTCGTTACTGCCCGCGACGCCGTCGATCCCCACCGACAGCAGCTGGAGCCCGTCGCCGTCCAGGCGCAGCGGCCGATCATGGTCGCCGTTGCGGCGCACCGTCAGCGTCGCCCGCACGACGCTGCGCGCCGGGTCGAGATCGAAGTCGAGCGCGATCTCCGGCACCTGCCAGTCGGGCGCCTGATAGGCGCTGCGCAGGATCGGCGCGGGCGGCTGGTCGGGAGAACGGAGCACGTCGGCCATCATCAAACCCTCGGCAGAGTGGGGGGGGCTGCAGGGTGCGCGCGTGATTGCGTCGCCCCGCGGCCCGCTGCATAGCTCCGTCATATGTCCTCGACGCCAAGGATTCCAATGCTGCGTTCCGTCCTGTCGCTCGCCCTGCTCGCCACCGCCGCTCCCATCGCCGCGCCCGCGCTCGCCCAGAAGGCCAAGCCCGCCCCCGCCGCCGCCGCCCAGGCGGCGCCCGACGTCGCCGCGCGCAATGCCGCGGCCAATGCGCCGCTGCCCGCCGACCAGGCGGCGATGAAGGCACATGTGCTGTTCCTCGCGTCCGACGCGATGCGCGGGCGCGAGGCGGGATCGCCCGAATACGACATCGCCGCGCGCTACGTGGCGTCGCAGTTCTACGCGGCGGGGCTGCGTCCCGCCGGCGATCAGGGCAGCTATCTGCAGAAGGTGCCGCTGCTCAGCTACAAGGCGGCCGACAAGGGCGGCGCCGCGATCGGCGGCGACCCGCTGGTGTTCGGCGAGGACTATATCCCCGGCGCCAATCCGGCCAACCCGACGCTCGTCGTCGACGCGCCGGTGGTCTATGTCGGCTACGGGCTGGTGGCACCCAGCGTCGGCCGCGACGACTATGCGGCCGCCGACGTGAAGGGCAAGATCGTCGCAGTGGTGCCGGGCACCCCCGACGGGCTCAACGGCGAAGAGCGCGCGCACTTCGGCAGCCCCGCGACCAAGGCGGCGATCGCCATGGCGCACGGCGCGGTCGGCATCGTCGTGCTGGAGACGCCGGAGGCGGCCAAAGGGCAGCCCTTCGCCAAGCTGGCCGAGAACTGGGATCGCCCGCGCGTCACCTGGGCGGGCCGCAACGGCGTCGCCCACGTCCCCGCGCCGTCCACGCCCGCGCTCGGCATGCTCAGCCAGGCGGCGGCGACCAAGCTGTTCGCCGGCGCCTCGACCAGCTGGGAACAGGCCGCGGCCGCGCTCACCGGCACCACGCCGTTCGAGGCGATCGAGCTGGCCAAGAACCTGTCGGTGCGGATGACCACCACCAGCACGCCGATCACCAGCTACAACGTCGCCGGCATGCTGCCGGGCAGCGACCCGGTGGTGGGCAAGGAAGTGGTGGTGCTCACCGCGCACCTCGACCACGTCGGCGTCGGCGAGGCGGTGAAGGGCGACACCATCTACAACGGCGCGATGGACAATGCCGTTGGCATCGCCTCGCTGATCGAGGAGGCCAAGCGCTTCCAGGCATCGGGCCAGCCGCCCAAGCGCAGCGTGCTGTTCCTGGCCGTCACCGCCGAGGAGAAGGGGTTGGTCGGCTCCGACTATTTCGCCAACAACCCGACGGTGCCCAAGGAAAACCTGGTCGCCGACGTCAACCTCGACATGCCGATCATCACCTACAAGTTCACCGACGTGATCGCGTTCGGCGCCGACCGGTCGACGCTGGGGCCGATCGTGCGGCGCGCGGCGGCACAGGCCGGCGCCAGCTTCTCGCCCGATCCGATGCCGGAGCAGGGGCTGTTCGTCCGTTCCGACCATTATCGCTTCGTGCAACAGGGCATCCCCTCGGTGTTCCTGTGGCCGGGCGAGGCGGGCGCGGGCAAGGAAGCGGTCGAGAAGTTCTTCGCCGAACATTATCACCAGCCGTCGGACGAGGTGGTGCAGGACCCCGCGATCGACTGGGAGTCGGGCAGTCGCTTCATCCAGGTGAACTATCAGATCGCCCGCGACATCGCCGACGCGCCCGAGCGGCCGATGTGGAACCGCGGCGACTTCTTCGGCACGCTCTACGGCGGCATCGGCGCGGTCGAGCAGGTCGAGCCGGCCGCGGAACCCGAAGCCAAGGCCAAGGGAAAAACCAAGTCGGGCCGCAAGTTGCGACATTCGGTTACAAAGTAGCGATTGCCAGCGGGCGAAACCGCTCGCTAACAAGACCCGCAAAGCCGCCGCGCGCTTCCGGTGGAGCGTGCGCGACTCTGCGGGGCCTTGGGTTCCGCTGCACCGTTCGGCGTCTCCCTTGGTGGACCGCCCGTGTCCCCGGCACGCCGGCGCGGTCTCGGCCGCGTGGGCGTGCAACACCAGGCTGTCGCTATGCACTCGCCTTTCCCTCGCGCGACCCTCCCTCTGCTCGCCGCCTCGCTGCTGCTGGCCGGCTGTTCCCGCGAGGACGAGCAGGCGCAGGAAAAGGGCGGCCAGCGCGGGCCCGCACAGGTCGGCTTCGTCACGGTGCAGCCGACCAGCGTCGCGGAGACGGTCGAGCTCAACGCGCGCGTCACCGCCTATCAGCAGTCGGAGGTGCGCCCCCAGGTCGCCGGCGTGATCCGCCGCCGCTTCTTCACGGAAGGCTCGGTGGTGCGGCAGGGGCAGACGCTCTACGAGATCGATCCCCGCCTCTACAGCGCTGCGGTGTCGGAGGCGCAGGCCAACCTCCAGAGCGCGCGTGCCAATGCCGAGGCGACCCGCGTCAACGCCGAGCGGCTGGGGCCGCTCGCGGAGATGGAGGCGGTGTCGCGGCAGGAATACACCAATGCCGCCGCCGCTTCGCGCCAGGCGCAGGCATCGGTCGCGCAGACCCAGGCGCAGCTCGAAACCGCGCGGATCAACCTGCGCTTCACCAAGGTTCCCGCGCCGATCACCGGTCGCATCGGCCGCTCGCTCGCGACCGTCGGCGCGCTGGTGACCGCCAACCAGGCGGAGCCGCTGGCAGTGATCCAGCGGCTCGACCCGATCTACGTCGACATCCAGCAGTCGAGCGCCGAGCTGCTCGCGCTGCGCCGCGCGCTGTCGCGCGATGGCGTCACGCCGGCACGGGCCGCGGTACGGCTGCGGCTGGAGGACGGCAGCGACTACGAGCAGACCGGCACCGTCGAGTTCGCCGAATCGCTGGTCGATCCCAACACCGGCACGGTGACGCTGCGCGCGCGCTTCCCCAATCCCCACGGCCTGCTGCTGCCCGGCATGTTCGCGCGCGCCATGTTCGCGCAGTCGGTCAACACGCGTGCCTTCCTGGTGCCGCAGCCCGGCCTGTCGCGCAGCCCCGCGGGCGATGCGACGGTGTTCGTCGTCGGCCCCGGCAACAAGGCGGTGCAGCGCAAGGTGGTCGCCGAACGCACCGTCGGCACCAACTGGGTGGTGACGCAGGGTCTGAAGCCGGGCGACCGGGTGATCGTGCAGGGCACGGGCAACCTGCGCCCCGACGCCCAGATTCGGCCCGTGCCCGCCGACACGCCGCAGCGCATCGCCCCGCCCGAGGGTGAGGGGAAGCAGCGCGGGGATTCGAACTCCAGCGCGCCGGCCAAGGCGGACTGAGGCGCCATGTCGCGGATTTTCATCGATCGTCCCATCTTCGCGTGGGTGCTCGCGATCATCACGATGCTGGCCGGGATCGGCGCGATCCTGAGCCTGCCGATCGCGCAATATCCGGACGTCGCGCCGCCGCAGGTCAACGTGCGTGCGACCTATCCGGGCGCCAACGCGCAGACGATCCAGAACAGCGTCACCCAGGTCATCGAGCAGCAGCTGATCGGCATCGACGGACTGCTCTATTTCAGCTCGCAGTCGAGCTCGCGCGGGCAGGTGACGATCAGCGCGACCTTCGCCAAGGGCACCGATCCCGACATCGCCCAGGTGCAGGTGCAGAATCAGGTGCAGCAGGCGCTGTCGCGGCTGCCGCAGCAGGTGCAGCAGCAGGGGCTTCGCGTCACCAAGTCCAACCCCGACTTCCTGATGATCGTCGGCGTCTATGACGAGACCGACCGCAGCACCAACGGCGACGTTTCCGACTATCTCGAATCGAACCTGCTGGAGCCGCTCGGCCGCGTCGAGGGGGTGGGCGACACCAACGTGTTCGGATCGCAATATGCGATGCGCATCTGGCTCGATCCGGCCAAGCTCGCCAGCTACAGCCTGATCCCCGGCGACGTCATCACCGCGATCCAGAACCAGAATACCGAAGTGGCCGCGGGCGAGCTGGGCGGGCAGCCGCAGCCCAACACGCAACTGCTCAACGCCACCGTGACCGCGCAGGGCCGGCTGCAGAGGCCCGAGCAATTCCGCGCGATCGTGCTCAAGACGCAGACCAACGGCGCGACCGTCCGGCTGGGCGATGTCGCCCGCGTCGAGCTGGGGCTGGAGAACTACAGCTCGCTCAGCCGGGTGAATCGGCATCCGGGTGCGGGCCTGGCGATCTCGCTCGCGCCGGGCGCCGACGCGCTCAAGACCGCGCGGCTGGTGAAGGCCGAGGTCGCCCGCCGCGCCAAGGATTTCCCCGAAGGCTATCGTTTCGACTACGCCAACGACACCACCGCCTTCATCCAGCTGTCGATCCACGAGGTGGTGAAGACGCTCGTCGAGGCGGTGATCCTCGTCATCATCGTGATGTTCGTGTTCCTGCAGAGCTGGCGCGCGACGCTGATTCCGACGATCGCGGTGCCGGTGGTGCTGCTGGGCACCTTCGCGGTCTTCTATCTCACCGGCTTCTCGATCAACACGCTGACGCTGTTCGGACTGGTGCTGGCGATCGGCCTGCTCGTCGACGACGCGATCGTCGTGGTCGAGAACGTCGAGCGCCTGCTCGAAGAGAATCCCGAGATGACGCCGTACGAGGCGACGGTCGAATCGATGAAGGAGATCCAGGTCGCGCTGGTCGCGATCGGCATCGTGCTTTCCGCCGTGTTCCTGCCGATGGCATTCTTCGGCGGCTCGACGGGCGTGATCTACCGCCAGTTCTCGATCACCATCGTCGCGGCGATGGTGCTGTCGGTAATGGTGGCGCTGATCCTGTCGCCGGCGCTTACCGCGACGCTGCTCAAGCAGAAGCCGCGCGACGAGAACGGCGAGCATGTGCGCGAGGGCTGGTTCGCGCACCGCTTTCCCAAGGTCGTCCATTTCGGCGAGCGGATGCGCACCGGCTTCAACGATCGCTTCGATTGGATGATCGCCCGCTACGAGGGCGGGGTGAAGCGAGTCATCAACCGCAAGTGGCTGTTCCTGCTGATCTACGCCGGCGTGCTCGTCGTGCTGGCGCTGCTGTTCGTGCGCCTGCCGACCAGCTTCCTGCCGACCGAGGACCAGGGGGCGGCGCTGGTCCGCTACCAGCTGCCCGCGGGCGCGACCCGCGGCCGGACCGAGGCGGTGCAGCGCGCGGTCGAGGACTATCTGTTCACCTATGAGCGCGACAACATCCGCACGCTGCTGACGGTTAGCGGCGGCGGTGGCGGCGCCAGCGGGCAGAACACCGGCCAAGGCTATATGAACTTCGTCGACTGGTCGGAGCGCGAGGGCAAGGAGAACGGCGCCGACGCGATCGTCGCGCGGGCCTCCGCCGCGTTCCGCAACCTGCGCGACGCCCAGATCTTCGCGCTGGTCCCGCCGGCGATCCGCGGCCTCGGCCAGTCGAGCGGCTTCACGATGGAGTTGCAGAACACGAGCGGCATGTCGGCCGAGAAGTTCGCGGAGGCGCGCGACAAGCTGCTCGCCGCCGCCAACGCCGATTCCAGCCTGCAGGGCGTGCGGCTGAGCGAACTGCCCGACGTCGCCACGCTGAAGGTCGATCTCGACCAGCAGAAGCTGTCGGCGCTGGGGCTTAATCAGAACGACGTCAACGCGACGCTGTCGACCGCCTGGGGCGGGCGCTACGTCAACGACTTCATCGATCGCGGTCGGGTGAAGCGCGTCTACGTCCAGGGCGACGCGCCGTACCGCGCCGAGCCGTCGAACCTGAACCAGTGGTTCGTACGCACCAACGACGGCAGCATGGCGCCCTTCTCCTCCTTCGCGCAGACCTCCTGGGCGGTGGCGCCGACCACGCTGTCGCGCTTCCAGGGGCTGCCGTCCTACGAATTCCAGGGCGATGCCGCCCCCGGCACCAGCTCGGGCGAGGCGATGGACCGGATGGCGGAACTGGCCGCCGACATCCCCGGCGTCGGCGTCGCCTGGGCGGGGCTGTCGTTCCAGGAACGGCTGTCCTCGGGTCAGGCACCGCTGCTCTACGGACTGTCGCTGCTGGTCGTGTTCCTGTGCTTGGCGGCACTTTACGAGAGCTGGTCGATCCCGGTCGCGGTGCTGCTGGTGATTCCGCTCGGGCTGATCGGCGCGGTGTTTTTCGTCACGCTGCGCGGGCTGGAGAACGACGTGTACCTCCAGATCGGGCTGCTCACGACGATGGGGCTGGCGGCCAAGAACGCGATCCTGATGATCGAGTTCGCCGAACAGGCCGAGCGCAAGGGCGCGCGGGTGATCGACGCCGCGCTGGAGGCGGCGCGCATCCGCCTGCGGCCGATCCTGATGACCAGCCTCGCCTTCATCTTCGGCGTGCTGCCGCTGGCGCTGTCGACCGGGGCCGGCGCCAACAGCCGCATCGCCATCGGCACCTCGGTGATCGGCGGCATGCTGACGGCGACGATCCTGGCGATCTTCTACATCCCGCTGTTCTTCGTGCTGGTGCGCCGCGGCGTGCGCGACGGCCTCGCCAAGCTGCGCGGGAAGCCGACCGGCCATCAGCCGAACGACGCGCCCAAGGAGGAGCCTGCGGCATGAACGCCCGGCTGATCGCCCTGCTGCCGCTGTTGCCACTGTCCCTGGTGCTTGCCGGCTGCTCGATGGAGCCGCGCGACGTGCGGCCCGCCTCGCCGGTGCCGCCGTCCTGGCCGGTCGGCGACGCCTATCTGCGCCAGAACGAGGCGACGCTGCCCGTCGTCAGCTATCGCGACGTCTTCCAGGATCCGCGCCTCCAGACGCTGATCGGCCAGGCGCTGGCGAACAACCGCGACCTGCGGGTCGCCGCCGCCAATATCGTCGTCGCGCGCGCGCAATATCGTATCCAGCGCGCCACGCTGTTCCCGCAGGTGGACGCGACGCTCAGCTACACCCGCTCGCGCAACAACCGCACCACCGCCTTCACCGGATCGGACGGCGGCACCACCCCCGGCGACGGGACGGATCCGGGGGACGGCACGGGCGGCGGAACCGGCACGGGCACCGGCGGCGTCGCGCGGGGCGCGTCGACCAACGACAATTTCGGCGCCGACCTCGGCATCACCGCCTTTGAGCTGGACCTGTTCGGCCGGCTGCGCTCGCTCACCCGCGCGCAGCAGAACCAGTATTTCGCCACCGAAGCGGCGGCGCGCGCGACCCGGCTGACGCTGGTCTCGGACATCGCCGACGCCTGGCTGGCCTATGCCGCCGACGCGAGCCTGATGCGCATCGCCCAGCAGACCGCGCAGAGTGCCGAGCGCAGCGTCGCGCTCACCCGTGCGCGGCTGCGCGGCGGGGTCGCGCCGCGTACCGATCTGCGCCAGGCCGAGCAGGTGCTCACCGCCGCCCAGGCCGATCTCGCCGAGCAGACGACGCAGCTGGCGCAGGACGTCAACGCGTTGCAGCTGCTGGTTGGGGCACCATTTGACCGGGCGTTGCTGCCCGCCGCGATCGAGCAGGCGGCGTCTGGTGTGGTCGCGCTGCCGGCAGGGCTCGATTCGGGCGTGCTGCTGCGCCGGCCCGACGTGGTGCAGGCCGAATATCAGCTGCGCGCCGCCAATGCCGAGATCGGCGCGGCGCGGGCGGCGCTGTTCCCGCGCATCAGCCTGACCGGCGTGCTCGGCTTCGCGAGCAGCGCGCTGGGTTCGTTGTTCGAAGGTGATTCCTTCACCTATTCGGTCGCGCCGTCGGTCTCCTACTCGATCTTCCAGGCAGGGGCGGCGCGCGCCAACGTCCGGCTGAGCGAGGCGCAGCGCGCCGCGGTGCTGGCGGACTACGAACGCACCATCCAGATCGCCTTCCGCGAAGTGTCGGACGCGCTCGCGCGGCAGGGGACGCTCGGCGAGCAGCTGCGCGCGATCGAGGCGCAGACCGCCGCCGCCGCCGACACCTATACGCTGACCGAGGCACGCTATCGCGGCGGCATCGACACCTTCCTCGCCAGCCTCGACGCGCAGCGCTCGCTCTACCAGGCGCAGCGCACGCTGGTGCAGACCCGCTTCGTCGCGGCGAGCAACCGCGTGACGCTGTACCGGACGCTGGGGGGCGACTCGCTGCTCGAGGCGACCGACGGCGGTCCGATTCCGTTCACGCCGCCCGACTGACCGGAACCCTCGCCGTCGGCGCTGGTTCGGCAACGCGAAGGAGACGGATCATGAGCGACAAGCAGCCGATGCAGGCTTCGGGCAAGGGTGCAGCCGAGGGCGGCGACGGCGTCGATCAGCAGCAGGTCAGCGGCCGCGACGCGGCGGGCGAAAGCGGCGGCGGCGCATACCCCAACCCGCACACCGGCAAGGACGAGAAGCAGAGCGGCTTCCTGGGCCACGGCGGCCAGACCGACGTCGACTATCGCGGCCCGGGGCAGGGCAGCGAGGGCGAGGGGAAGACCGGCAGCAATCCCAATGCCGGGACAGGATCGGACCAGGACTGAAGCGACGCGCTGGCGGCGAGAAATTCCCGCCTTCGTTTGGTGACGGTTTCTTCCCAGAGGCCGTCATGCCAGCGAAGGCTGGCATCTCCTGCCGCGAGGACGGTCTGCGTGGCCTCCCGCTCTCCGCGGCCCGCTACCCGCTAACGATCGGATGCCGCTCGCGCAGGTCGTCGGCGACGCGTTCGACCACCTCCACCGCCGCGCTGTTGCCCGACGGATGGATCGACCAGTTGCAATGCGCGTGCGTGTCTAGGCTGTGCACGGTCACCCCGCCGATCACCAGCCGCCAGTGGCGGCGCGTGCCGCCGGCGTCGCGCACCAGCGTCGAGACGAACAGGTCGAGCAGATCGGCGGCGGTCATGGCGCCCCTCACAGCCGCAGGTAGCGGAAGTACCACACCTCGTGCCCCTGCCGGCGCGCCTTGCGCTCGTAGCGGGTCTCGGGCCAGTCGGCGGGGCGGGTGAGGAAGTCCCGCGCGCTCTCCACCTGCCAGTCGAAGTCGCGCCGGCCGCGCATCACCATCATCGACCAGCGGCAATAGGTCGGATCGTCGGTCCCCAGCCGGAACTCGCCGCCGGGCTTGAGCTTGGCGGCGATGACGTCCAGCGGGCCGTCGTTGACCATCCGCCGCTTGGCGTGGCGCGCCTTGGGCCAGGGATCGGGGTGGAGCAGGTAGACCCGCTCCAGGCTGGCGTCCGGCAGCCGTTCGAGTACCTCCAGCGCGTCGCCCATGTGCAGCCGGACGTTGTCCAGCCCCTCGTCGCGGATGTGGTTGAGCGCGCCGACCACCCCGTTGAGGAAGGGCTCGCAGCCGATGAAGCCGTGGCCGGGGCGCATCGCCGCCTGGCCGGCGAGATGCTCGCCGCCGCCGAAGCCGATCTCGAACTCCAGCGGACGGTCGCCGCCGAACAGCGCGGCGGCGTCGAGCGGCCCTTCATCGGGCACGCTGAGCTGCGGGAGCATCTCCTCCACCAGCGCGGCCTGGCCCTGGCGCAGCTTGTGTCCCTGGCGGCGGCCGTAGAGGCGGCGGATCGAGGTCGGATCGTTCATGGCGCGGGGCTGTAGCCGCGTGGCGCCCCGGCTCCAAGCGCCGATGGAGCCTTGCCCCGCCTCCAGCGGTTGTATGCCCGAGAAAGCAGCGGAAGGCGCCGATGACGAAGAGCAACGCACTGCACAAGGTACAGCGCGCCGACATCCAGGCGGGCCATGCGGCGGCGGAGCTGCACGATCACGGCGCGATCCGCGCGCTTGGGGTGGTCAACAAGCTCGCCGACCAGCCGCCGCTGATCGCGCTGTCGATCGCCACCGCTGTTTGGGGCGTGGCGCGCGCCGACCGCCGGCTCGCCCGCACGGGGGCGCGGATGCTCGCCAGCCATCTCCTCGCCACGGCGATCAAGGCGGTGGTCAAGCGCAACGTCGACCGCGCCCGCCCGCGGCTGTTCGGCAGCGAGCGCGATCATCGTCTCACCCGCGGCGAGCGCGACGAGGGCCCGCGCAACTCCTTCCCCTCCGGCCATACCGCCGGTGCGACCGCGGTCAGCCGCGCGATCGCCCGCGAATATCCGGAGAATGCGGGAAGCGCCTATACCGTGAGTGCCGCGGTGGGGGCTGCGCAGATCCCGACCGGCGCCCACTTCCCGATCGACGTTGCGGTGGGCGCAGCGATCGGGATCGTCGCCGAGGCAGCGGTGGCACGCGTCTTCCCGCCCGCCGGCGAGCCGATCGACGCGGATACCCGCGCCCAGGCGGCGGTAACGGCGCTGACGCCGCCCTGATCGACCGGTCGGACGCTCCGTGGCACCAGCGTCGCAAATTGCCGGACGCTGGTGTCCGATGGTCTTCTCCTTCGGCGTCGCCCCCGATCGCCACCGCCATGCTCTGCCGAGCGGGACTGCCGCTCGGTCCTAGAACTTCGCTCGCAAGCCGACCGTGTAGACACTGTCGTCGTCCCGGAAGTCGACGTTCATGTACTTCGCGTTATAGTAACTCTTGTACTTGTTGCGAAGGATGTTGCTGCCCCCGATATCGACGCGGAGCATCTCGTTGAGATCGTATCCCACGCTGAAGTCCAATCGACCGGCGGGTCGGACATAGGTCAGGACCGTCGGGTTCACGTTTCGATCGTCGATGTTGCTCTCGTCGAAATCGCGCAAGGTGTTGCTGCCGGTGGCGTCGCCATCATAATAGCGCGACCGGTATGTATATACCAACCGCGCCGAGATGCCGTTGCGATCGTACAGCAGGCCCGTGTTGAAGTTGTATTTGGAAACCTGGAGGATCGGCAGTCCGCGCAGCACATCGTCGCCACCGATCTCCGAATCGATGTAGGTGAAGTTGCCGAAGGCGCCGAAGCCCGCAAGCGGCCCGGGCAGGAAATCGAAGAAGGTCTGTCCGCTGATCTCGACGCCCTTCAGCTGCGCGGTTCCGATATTGCGGGGCCGGCGGATGCTGAACAGCGTGCCGTCGAGCGTTTCGTCCTGCGCCTGCGTCACGACGCGGTCCTTGATGTCCCGATAGAAACCGGCGACCGCGACGAAGCTGCTGCCGAAATAATATTCGAGCGTCGCATCATAGCTGTCGGAAATCTGCGGGCGCAGATCCGGGTTTCCGCCCGATCCGCTGTTCCGCTCGTTCGGGTTGGTGGTCAGCACATAGGTCAGCCCGGGATTGAGCGAGCTGAATTCGGGACGCCGAATGGCCTTGGCATAGGAGAAGCGCGCCTGGAGGCCGCCTCCGAACTGGATGCGCGCGCTGGCGTTCGGCAGCACGTCGACATCGCTGGTGTCCGCCGACTGCGGCACCGCGACGCCATTTACCAGGCCTGCGCCCTGGATGGTGCGCTCGGTCTTGGTCGGGCGCACGCCGACCAGGCCGTCGATCTCGATCGGACCGCCTAGCGTGGCCTTGTAGCCGAGTTGCACATAGCTGGCGTAAGTGCGCTCGGTCGCCTCGAAGCGACGGTCGTCCTGGAACGCCGGCTGTCCGGGCGAAAGGCCATAGAGCGCGCGAAGTACGCTGCGGCCATATTCGGAACGCAGGAAATCCGGGTCGGGTGCAAGGCCCTCCGCGCCGCCATTTGCGCGGTCCACGCCCGGCTTGGGCACCAGGAAGCCGGCGGGAAGGTTGCCGGCAACCGGCGTGGCCAAATCGCCCCCCGGTGCGCCCCGGGTAACCAGTGCGGACTGGAACAGCGCGCTGCGATCGGCGAAGCGCAACCCGACCTGGAGCGAATCGAGGAAACCGAGCCTGCCTTCCAAATCGTGCGTGGCGTCGACCCGCGCCTGCCACAACTCGCCCCGGGACTGGTCAAACTGCTCGTTCAGGCCGTTGCGCAGGAAAAAGCCGTTCGGATCCGCAGCAGGATTGCCGGGTTGTTCGACCGCGCCACCGCCATTCTGATCGGTGTCGAGGATCACGGTGATGCGCTTGCCGACGTCGACGATCACCTGGCTGTAGTCGGACATCGATTTTTGATAGGCGGCATCGAAGTCGATCTTCGTCACGCCGTTGTCGTATTTGAAGCCGATCGCGCCCAGGTAATTGTCGACCTGCTGCGTACGCGCCTGCGTGCTGCTGTTCAGACGGACGTTGGTGAAGGTCGCCGATTCAAGATTGCATAGGTTCTGGACGGTGTAGTTCCCGGCGGCGAGCTGTGCCGCAGTCGGGTTGCCCTGGTTGGGCCCTACGCGTGCCAGGATGCACTTGTCCTCATCGACCACCACGTCCGAGATGCGCGTTTCGGGATTGAAGAACGGCGTGGCCTGGTAGACGCTCTGGAATTCCGAGCGGTATCCGGTGAACAGTCCGTCGGCGTAGACCTGAAGTTCGGGTGTCGCCTGCCACTGGACCGACGCGTTGGCCTGCGGTCGCCGATAATTGCCGTAGTTGCTGATCGCGCCGAAATTCAACGGCCCCATGACGCCCGGCAGGCCGAACTGCGTCGCATAGCTGCGCCGTTCGCCCACGAAGCTGACCGGACGGTCATAGTCGAAATAGGCATAGCTCATGCCCACCAGCGCGCCGATCTCGCCGATGCCGGTGTCCCAGCGGTCGGAGAGGAGCAGGCCGACCTGCGGATTGAGCTTCTCGACGTTCTGCGAATAGTTGCCGCGCACCGTCGCGACGATGGTCGGCTCGTTGAAGTTGAACGGGCGATTGAGTTGCAGGTCGGTGATGCCGGCGATGCCGCCTTCGATCAGGTTGGCGGTGCTGCTCTTGATGACATCCACGCGGGCCAGCGCTACGGCGGGGAGGTCCTGCAACGCGAAGCCGCGCCCGGTGGTCGAGAAGATCTCGCGGCCGTTCAGGGTGCTGAGAATGTCGTCCAGGCCGCGGATGCGCACGTTGACGATTTCGTTGTTGGCGCCGACCTGGACCTGCACGCCGGGAACGCGCTGCAATGCGGCGGCGGTGGTCGGATCCGGGAACTTGCCGATATCGTCGGCAACGATGGAGTCGACGACCTGCAGCGCTTCCCGCTTGATGGTCGCGGCTTTCTCCAGGCTTTGGCGGACCCCCACGACGACGATCTCGCCTTCGCCTGCCTCGGCCTGCTGCGGGATCGCCGCCGGGGCGGTGTCCTGCGCAGTGGCCGTCGAAGCCATGCCAAGCGCCCACAAGGACGCGCTTGCGCGAAGCGCGAACTGGTATCTCATGAATCCTCCCACCCTTTGTTTTGGGTGAGTATGATTTGCGGCCAACTTACCTGTCAATATTTATATGACATAAGGTTGTTGGCGAATGGCGCTCCCGAGATGAGAGTCGACGCGACCAGGTACCGCCGCGGATTCGCTCCTGCGCGCGTGGGCGGGGACGGTGCTGGACGTGTTTTAGAAGCGTCTTTTCAGGACCGGCACATGTGAGTTGAGGCGCTCGCCCGTCACCGGCAGCGGACACGAAGAATCCGCAAGCGCCCGATCGTCTGACCGATATCGAAGGACAGGCGGATCACGTCGGGTGGACTCGCCCGCTGCGCCGACGTCGTTCGTCGCTCCGTTCGTCCTCACGGCGCCGTCCCGGCAAGGTCATACCCGGATCTGTGTAGTCTCGGCGGCGATAGCCCGTCGCGGCGCCACAATTCGCGCTTCCGACGCTGTGCTGCCGGCGACGTGTCGCCCATCGGCATTGTACGTGAGGAAATTGGCGCGCCCGGAACGATTCGAACGTCCGACCCTCAGATTCGTAGTCTGATGCTCTATCCAGCTGAGCTACGGGCGCGCGGGAGGCGGTCCCCTATCCGGGGTCGGACTCGAGCGCAAGCCTCTTCTGCGCTGGAAAGGCGATTTCATCGCCGCGGCTAGGATTTCGGCTCCGCCGGATCGCCCGAACCGAGCGCGTCGCTGTCGATGTGGATCTGCTGCTTGCCGCCCCAGGTGGTGACGCTCGAAACGGGATCGGCGCGCACGATCTCGTCGAGAACCTGCGTCGGCGGGGGCAGTCGGTCCTGCGGCGCGAACTGGCTGCTGGTGGCCATGTCTTCCAGCGTGACCGACCAGCTTGGCGTCGCAGCCGAATCGTCCGCCAGCAGGGCGGCGGCGGCATCCGGCGCCACGAAGATGCCGCGGCCGGCGTCGGACAGCGCGATCAGATAGCGATCGGTTGAACCATCGGGGCGGTACACGCCACCGGCCGGAAGAACCGTCGTGTCGCGGCACCACACGGGGGGCGGGCTGACCTGCTTCGCTTTCGATTTCTTCGCGGGTGCCGCTGCCATGTTGGCCAGCATTGCGCCGAGCAGCACTGCGGCGCCGTCCGCCGGTGCGGGCTTCGCATCGCCCGACAGCGCCAGCGGCGTCGTGCACTCTGCGACCGGTGTGGCGGCAGGGGCGGCGGGGATCGACCGCGGCCAATCGAGCTCGGCGAGCGTCTCCCGCATCGCGGTGGCGAGGCTCGCCGCCTCCAGCGTTTCGGAGGAGTAGCGCAGCTTCACCAGCCACGCGCCGAACGGCAGGATCGCGACGCCGGTGCTGCGATAGGGTGGCTTGTTGAGGGTGTAGGTGGCGATCAGCCCGCTCGGCGTCTGCTGCCTCGGGGGCACGAAGCTGGGCGCGCCGACCGCGCGTACCGGCGTGCCGTACACGTCCGGTCGGTGCTCGATCGACCAGCGTGCGCGATCGAACCAGACCGGCACGGCGCCGGCGACCTGACGGGTAACGTAGACGCTGATCAGCTGCTTGCGGTCCGGCGACTCATAGGTCGCGAAGACGTCGAGCAGATCGTCGCCGATCGTCTGGACCTTGATGCGCGGCGCGCCGGCGAGCGTTGCCGGAAAGCGCAGCTTGCTGTGCTTGAGCGGGTAGGGCTTGCCCGCCGCGGCCTTGACCGTCTGCACCTGCTGTGCGGCGGCCGGCATGGTGGAACTCGCTGCGGCCGTGGCGATCGCCAGCAGGCCCGTGACGAAGCGCGGCATCCTCTTCTCCCCCTGTTGCGGCGAAGCTGCCACCGGCGCGGGGAGGGGACAAGCGCAAAGCGCGGGGCGGCCCAGGGCCGCCCCGGCTTGGGATCAGGCCAGTTCGGCCTTGAGCGCGTCGACCAGGTCGGTCTTTTCCCAGGTGAACCGGTCGCCCTCGGCCTTGCGACCGAAATGGCCGTAAGCGGCGGTCGGCAGATAGATCGCCTTGTTCATGCCCAGGTGGGTGCGGATGCCCTTGGGCGTCAGGCGCACGAGCTTGGGCAGCACCGCCTCGATCTTCGATTCCTCGACGGTACCGGTGCCGTGCGTGTCGACATAGAGCGACAGCGGCTCGGCGATGCCGATCGCGTAGGACAGCTGGATCGTGCAGCGCTTGGCGAGGCCCGCGGCGACGATGTTCTTGGCAAGGTAGCGGCTGATATAGGCCGCCGAGCGATCGACCTTGGTCGGGTCCTTGCCCGAGAAGGCGCCGCCGCCGTGCGGGGCCGCACCGCCATAGGTGTCGACGATGATCTTGCGGCCGGTCAGCCCTGCGTCGCCGTCGGGACCGCCGATCTCGAACAGCCCGGTCGGGTTGACGTAGATCTGCGACTGGTCGGCCGGCATCCAGCCGTTGGGCAGCACGTCCTCGAACACCGTCATGACATAGTCGCGCAGCCGCTTCTGGCCGGCGTCGCTCGACAGCGCGGTGCTGTGCTGGGTGGAGACGACCAGCGCGGTGGCGCCGGTGGGGCGGCCGTCCTCGAACTTCAGCGTGACCTGGCTCTTGGCGTCGGGCTCGAGGAAGTCGACGACCTTGGCGTGGCGGTCCTGCGCCATCTTTTCCAGGATGCGGTGCGAGTAATAGAGCGTCGCCGGCATCAGGTCGGGCGTCTCGTCGCAGGCGAAGCCGAACATGATGCCCTGGTCGCCTGCACCCTCGTCCTTGCTGCCGCTCTCGTCGACGCCCTGCGCGATGTGCGCGGACTGGCCGTGGAGGTGGCAGGCGAAGTCGGCGGTCTGCCAGTGGAAGCCGTGCTGCTCGTAGCCGATCTTCTTCACCGTCTCGCGCGCGGCGGCCTCGATCTCGTCGAGCGTCGGGAAGACGTCCTGGTTGCAGCGGACTTCGCCGGCCAGCACGATCCGCTGGGTGGTGACCATCGTCTCGCAGGCGACGCGCGCGACCGGATCGCGCGCCAGGAACAGGTCGACCACCGCGTCGGAGATCTGGTCGGCGACCTTGTCGGGATGGCCTTCGGAAACCGACTCGGAGGTGAAGAGATAGTTGGAACGCATGGATTTCCCTTTTCTATGGGAAAGCGCGGCCGTTGCCATGCCGGATATAAAGCTTTCCTTATATCGGGCCCTAGCGGCTGCGCCGGCGGATGGCAACGGCGGTGAGGGCCAGGAAAAGCGCCACGACGGCGGCGATCGCATTGCCGAAGCGGGCGAACAGCGTGGGCGCGTGCGCGGGTGGCAGCGGCAGCTCGATCGCGCCCGCCTTGCCGCGGGGCACGGTGGCGAGCAGCCGTCCGTCGGCGTCGATGATCGCCGAAATGCCGGTGGGGGTGGAGCGCAGGATCGGCAGCCCCTCCTCGATCGCGCGCATCCGCGCCTGCGCCAGATGCTGCGGCGGGCCCCAGGCGCCGAACCAGGCGTCGTTGGACGGGTTGAACAACAGCCGCGGGCGATGCGCGCGGTCGACCACCTGGCCCGAGAAGATGATCTCGTAGCAGACCTGCATGCCGATCGCGCCGAAGCCGGGCACCGGTACCGCGCGGGGGCCGGGGCCGGGCGCGAAGTCGATGTCGCCCATCACCAGCCGCGACAGGCCGAGCGGCTGGAGCAGCGTGCGCATCGGCAGATACTCGCCGTACGGCACCAGATGCGCCTTGTCGTAGCGGCCGCCCAGATGCCCGTCGGGCAGGATCGCGAACACCGAATTGCCGGCCGAGGCGACCTGGCCCTGACGGTCGAAGAATAGCGCCGTGCCGCCGACCAGCGCGGCGTCACGCGGACCGAGCAGGGCCGCGACCTGCGCGCGGACCAGCGCCGGATTGGCGTCGTACCAGGCGAGCGGATAGCCGTCCTCGATATAGTAGTTGAGCGTCCCTTCCGGCCACACCACCAGCCGCGGCGCGGGCCCGGGCCGGCCGCTCAGCCGCAGCTGCCGGTCGAACACCTCCGCGGCATAGCCGTCGTCGGCGACATGATCCTGGCCGATGTTGGGCTGGACGACGCGGACGCGCGGGGCATCGGCGGGGGGCGTCGGGCCGGGCGCGTGGAGCAGCGGCCAACCGATCGCGAGCGCCAGCCCCGCCGCCGCCATGCCGGCCGGAAGCATCCAGCGGCGGTGCAGCGCGGCGAGCAGCGCGCCCGCCGCCGCGACGGTCAGCCCCGACAGCGCATAGGTGCCGATCCACGCCGCGAGATGCGCGATCCCGGGCACCGGCACCCAGATCACGCCGATCGGGTTCCACGCATAGCCCGTGAACACCACCGCGCGCAGCCATTCGGTGACGATCCACGCCGCGCCGGCGGTAAGGGCGAAGCCGGCGTCGGGTGCCCGCCCGCCGCGGCCGAGTCGCCACGCCAGCCCGCCGGCGAGCATCGGATAGACCGCGAGATAGAGTGCGAGGCCGACCACCGCGAAATAGCCGAGCACCGGCGGCATTCGGTCCTGGAAGTCGAAGGCGTGCTGGATCCAGTTGTTGCCGATGGTGAAATGCGCGACCCCGAACAGCCACGACCGCCACAGCGCCGCCTTCAGGCTGGGCGCGGTGTGGACGCAGTGCAGCCACAGCGCGAAGGCGGCGAGCGTCAGCGGCCACGCCTGCAGCGGCGCGAAGCCGAGCGCGGAGACCACGCCGGCGAGAAGGACGAGCAGGGCAGGGGAAGCACGCACGCGCCGCGCTATCGTCGGCTTTGGCGATCCGGGCAAGCGCTTCGGCGGTCGGGCGGTCGGGCGGCGGCAGCGTGCCCTCTTGAACCCGGTGCGGCTTTGGGGCGTTAGCGGCTGTTCCCAGACCGAAGGACCTTCAAGTGGCCGAACCCGTCTCCGTCGACATTCCCCACAAGCTCGGCCGCGAGGCGGTGCGTGCCCGGATCGAGGGCGGGATCGGCAAGCTCGCCGACCTGTTCCCCGGCGGCAGCGTCACCGAACATCATTGGGAGGGCGACACGCTGTCGTTCACCGTCTCGGCGATGGGGCAGCGGGTGGCCAGCCGACTGGAGCTGTTCGACGACCGCGTCCATGCGGTGGTCGATCTGCCGCCGTTCCTGGGGCTGTTCGCCGACAAGATCCGCGCCAAGCTGCAGAAGGACGGACCGTCGCTGCTGCGATGAGCGCGACGGGGAACCGGGACGGCCTCGTTTCGGTTGTGCAAGGATAGGAGGGACTGGCCATGAAAGCACCGATCTTCGTCTTGTTCGCGGCATCGGCGCTCGCTGCCTGCTCGGACGAGGCGCCCGAGAAGAAGGACGCGCAGCTGCCGGTCGGCACGCGCATCACCGACAACGGCGTGGTCGAGGCCCCTCCGATCGGCAGCGCGCCCACCATTCCCACCGCGACGGGGGTCGGCACCGCCTTCGGCCTCACGACCCAGCAGCTCCAGGACGCCGACCTGCTCGACGGCGCCAACGCCAAGCTGGGCGAAGTGGAGCGGGTGACCACCGACGCGCAGAAGAACGTCAACGGGCTGGTCGTCGAGATCGAGGCCGAGCCCGATCGCGAGGTGCTGCTGCCGCTCACCGGGCTGGAGCCGGTTGCGGTCGGCGACCACTGGCACCTGCGCGCGCAGAACCTGACGCGCGAACAGCTGCTGACGCTGCCGAAGGTCCAGTAACGGCCCCGCGCGGGCGGGGACCGGGTCGCGGGCGGCGTACGGCGTGGCCCTGGGCTCCTGCCTGCGCAGGAGCACGGCGTCCCGCTTTTCTGCAGCCTTTGTGCCCCTGCGCAGGCAGGGGCCCAGGGTCACAGGCGGTGCGCTGCGGGACTCTAGTCCTCGCGCGCGCTACTTGGCCGCGGCGCTCACCCGCCAGATCACGTTGCCGACGTCGTCGGCGACCAGCAGCCCGCCGCTGCGGTCGGTGATGACCCCCACCGGCCGCCCGCGCGCATCGCCGTCCTCGTCGAGGAAGCCGGTGAGCACGTCGACGGGCTTGGCGCCCTTTACCGGGAAGCCGTTGGCGGCGAACGGCACGAACACGACCTTGTACCCCGACGGCGGCACCCGGTTCCACGATCCGTGCTGGCCGATGAAGGCGCCGCTCGCGAAGCGGTCCCCCAGCGTCGCGTCGCCCGCGAAGGTCAGGCCGAGCGAGGCGGTGTGCGCGCCCAGCGCATAGTCGGGGCGGGCGGTATATTCGCGCAGGTCCGGCCGCTGCGGCTGGACGCGCTCGTCGACATAGCCGCCCCAGTAGTGCCAGGGCCAGCCGTAGAAGCCGGCGAACTCGACCCGCGTCATATAGTCGGGCGGCATGTCGGAGCCGATCATGTCGCGCTCGTTGACGACGGTCCACAGCGCGCCCGTGTGCGGCTCGAACGCCATGCCGTTGGGGTTGCGCAGGCCGCTGGCATAGATGCGGAACTTCTTCACCCGCGGATCGACTTCCAGGATCGTCGCGCGGTTCTTTTCGACCTCCAGCCCGTTCTCGGCGATGTTGGAGGCGGAGCCGACGCTCACGAACAGCGTCGGGCTATCGGGATTGACGACGACGTTGCGGGCCCAGTGGTTGCCGCCGCCCGGCAGGTCGACGACCTTTTCCGCAGCGGCGGTGATGCGGGTCTGGCCGACGCGGAAGGGGAAGCGCACCAGCGCGTCGGTGTTGGCGACGTAGAGCCAGTCGCCGACCACCGCCATGCCGAACGGCGAGTTGAGTCCGGTGAGGAGCGGCGAGCGCTGCTCGGCGACGCCGTCGCCGTCCGCATCGCGCAGCAGGGTGATGCGGTTGGCGGACGGCACGCCGGCGCCGGCGCGGCCCATGAAGACCTTCATGAACCAGCCCTTGATCCCGCCACCCTCGCGCGGCGGCGAGTTGCTCTCCGCCACCAGCACGTCGCCGTTGGCGAGGCGATAGAGCCAGCGCGGATGGTCGAGATCGCGCGCGAACGGCTGGACGCGCAGTCCCGCCGCAGGGGTCGGCATCGCATTTCCGCTCCAGCCGACCGGCTTGGCGATCCGGACGGTGGGGATGGTCTCGGCACGCGGACGGCTCAGCTGCGGCTGCGCGCCGGTGACGGCGTCCACCGGCAGCTGGGCGCGATCCGGGCGGAACAGCCACCAGCCGACCGCGATCAGCAGGACGAGGAGAATGGCCGCGAAGCGGAGCAGGTGTTTGCGCATCGCCCCAGCCTAGGCGCGCGTCGCCGTGCCGCCAAAAGAAAAAGCGCCGCCGACGGATGGGAGGTCCGTCGGCGGCGCGGGCTACGCTGGTGCACCAATCGGCGGCAGCGCGGCCGGGGCGGTGGGAATGGGGGAACCGCCCCGGTGTCGGTGCGGACCTACTTCGCGGCGGCGTCGGCCAGCGCCATGCGGTCCATGTCCTTTTGCGTCTCCTGCTTCTCCTGGTCCTTGCTCAGGTGCGCCAGCTTGTCGCGGATGCGCTCGGCCAGCTTCGGGTCGACCTGCTCGAAATGGCCCATCTGCCGGTCGATGATGAACTGCGGGATGCCGTGCATCGCTGCGGCGAAGTTTCCGGCGGTGCGGTCCTTCTGGCCCTCGTCGAACAGGTTCCACAGGTCGCGCGGCTGACGGAAGTCGTCGTTGCCTTCGCTGTGGTCCCAGTGCCAGGCCTCGCCCTCGACGTGCAGCGGCGGCTCCTTGTAGCGCGGATCCTCGACCGGGCCGCCGAACGAGTTGGGCTCGTAATAGGCGTCGGGCCAGTCGTTCTTGTCCTCCATGAACCGCATCATCCCGTCCTTGTGATAGGTATGGACGGGGCACTTCGGCTGGTTGACCGGCAGCGCCTCGTAATGCGTGCCGAGCCGGTGGCGGTGCGCGTCGGCGTAGGAGAAGATCCGCGCCTGCAGCATCTTGTCGGGCGAGAAGCTGATCCCGCGCACGACGTTGGACGGGCTGAACGCCGCCTGCTCGACCTGCGCGAAATAATTGTCCGGGTTGCGGTTCAGCTCGAACTCGCCGACCTCGATCAGCGGATAGTCGCCATGCGGCCAGACTTTGGTCAGGTCGAACGGGTTGTACCAATGGTCGCCGATCGCCGATTCCGGCATCACCTGGACGAACATCTTCCACTTCGGGAAGTCGCCGCGGTGAATCGTGCCGTAGAGCTCCTCCTGATAGGATTCGCGGCTCTTGCCGATGACCTCGCCGGCCTCCTCGTTGGTGTAGTGGCGGTGGCCCTGCTGCGTCTTGAAGTGGAACTTGACGTAGTAGCGCTCGCCCGCGTCGTTCCAGAACGAGTAGGTGTGGCTGCCATAGCCGTTCATATACTGCGGCCCGACCGGCAGGCCGCGGTCGGAGAACAGGATCATGATCTGGTGCATCGACTGGGGCTCGAGGCTCCAGAAGTCCCACATCGCCGTCGGCGACCGCATGTTGGTGCGCGGATGGCGCTTCTGCGTACGGATGAAGTCGGGGAACTTGCGCGGATCGCGCACGAAGAACACCGGCGTGTTGTTGCCGACGAGGTCCCAGTTGCCCTCCTCGGTGTAGAACTTCAGGCTGAAGCCGCGCACGTCGCGCTCGGCATCGGCGGCGCCCTGCTCGCCCGCGACGGTCGAGAAGCGCAGCAGCAGATCGGTCTGCTTGCCGATCGCCGAAAAGATCTTGGCGTTGGTGTATTTCGTGATGTCGCCGGTCACGGTGAAGGTGCCGAACGCACCCCAACCCTTGGCATGGACGACGCGCTCGGGAATGCGCTCGCGGTTCTGGTGGGTCAGCTTCTCGATCAGCTGATAGTCCTGCAGCAGCAGCGGACCGCGCCGTCCGACCGTGATCGAATGCTGGTTGTCGCCGACCGGCGCACCCGCGGAGGTGGTGAGCGTCGGACGCTTCTGTTCGGCATCGGCCATGACGTATCTCCCTGATCGCGTTGGACACCGTGGTGCCGCATCCGATCGAGTGAGACAAACGCATAGAAGTGGCTAGGGTGATCGAGAACGGCGATCACGTAGCCTCGGCACGCCCCCTTAAGACCCGTGCTCCTGCGGAGGCAGGAGCCCAGGGTTACGCGCGGCGTCCTGTGTGGCTCTGGGCTCCTGCCTGCGCAGGAGCACTGGAAAGGGGTTATTCGTCCGCCACCGCCTCCGCAGCCGGCGGGTGGAGCCGCAGGCGCGTCACGCGGCGATCGTCGGCGTCGACGATCTCCAGCGTCCAGCCGCTCGAATGCTCGAGCCGCTCGCCGGGCTTGGGGACATGGCCCGCGAGCACGAAGGCGAGGCCGCCCAGCGTCTCGACGTCCTCCTCGACCTCGCCCAGCCGCGGGTCGATCAGCTCGGCGGCGTCTTCCAGCTCGGCGCGGGCGTCCGCATCCCAGCCGCCGCCGTCGATCGGCACCATCAACTCGGTCGGCGCCTCGTCGTGCTCGTCCTCGATCTCGCCGACGATCTCCTCGATCAGGTCCTCGATGGTGATGAGCCCGTCGGTGCCCGAATATTCGTCGAGCACCACCGCCAGATGGGTGCGGCTCGCGCGCATCTGCGCGAGCAGGTCGAGCGTCCCCATCGACTGCGGCACGTAGAGCGGCTGGCGCAGCAGCGCGGTGATGCTTTCCGGCGGCGCCGCGTCGCGCGCCAGGATCGCGAACACGTCCTTCACGTGGATCATGCCGATGACGTGGTCGAGCCGCTCGCGATAGACCGGCAGGCGGCTGTGCCCCGCCTCGGCGAAGATGCCGACCAGTTCGGAGAAGGGCGTCGATTCCTCGACCGCGACGATGTCGGCGCGCGGCACGCCCATGTCGCCGGCGTCGCGCTCGCCGAAATGGAGGATGTTGCGGACCATCTGCCGCTCGATCGGGGAGAGGTCGCCGGCCACCGGCCGCGCTTCCTCCGCCTCATGATCGGTGATGACTTCCTCGATCCGCCCGCGCAGCGTGTCGTTGTGTTCCTCGCCGAACAGCAGGGCGCGGATGCCCCGCCATATGCCGCCCTCGTTGGTGGCCTGGCTACTGTCGCCCCCCGGGGCGGCGCTACTGGAACCTTCAGCCATCGAAGTCTCGTCAATCCTCGCGAATGAGATAGGGGTCGTGCAGGCCGAGCTGCTTGAGCGCGGTGCGTTCGATGTCTTCCATCGCCTCCGCCTCGGCATCGTCCTGATGGTCGTAGCCTAGCAGGTGCAGGCAACCGTGGACAATCAGATGGGTGGCGTGGTCGGCCACCGGAATGTCGCGCTCGGCTGCCTCGGCGACGCACACGCCGTGGGCGAGGACGATGTCGCCGAGCAGCACCTCGCCGTCGTCGGAATTCTGCGTCACCGTCTCGAGCAGGTCGGGCTGCACCATCGGGAAGGACAGGACGTTGGTCGGCTTGTCCTTGCCGCGATACTGGCGATTGAGCCCGTGCACCTCGTCGTCAGAGGTGAGGCGGATCGCCACCTCGACCGCGGCGGGCGACGTCGCCCAGCCGGCATAGGGCGTGCGCGCGAACGCCGCGGCGGCCGCGCGGCCGGCGAGCGTCTCCCAGTCGAGATCTTCGGGCCAGTCGCCCTCGCGCTGTACGGCTATGTCAAGCATCGCTGGTCTTCCCGTTGGCGGACACGGTGGCGCGTAGCCGAGCCTGGCACCCGGTCAAGCGTCCTTCCCCTCATAGGCTTCGACGATCCGCCCGACGATCGGGTGGCGGACCACGTCGGCGGCACCGAAGCGGGCGAAGGCGATCCCCTCCACCCCCTCCAGCCGCGCGGTCGCATCGGCGAGGCCCGAGGCGGAGACGCCGCCGGGAAGGTCGGTCTGGTTGGGATCGCCGCACACCACCATCCGGCTGTTCTGGCCGAAGCGTGTGAGGAACATCTTCATCTGCGCGGGCGTGGTGTTCTGCGCCTCGTCGAGGATCACGAAGGCGTCGGCGAGGGTGCGGCCGCGCATGAACGCGATCGGCGCGATCTCGATCTCGCCCGAGCTGATCCGCCGCTCGACCTGTTCGGCCGGCAGGCAGTCGTAGAGTGCGTCGTAGAGCGGACGGAGATAGGGATCGACCTTCTCCTTCATGTCGCCGGGCAGGAAGCCCAGCCGCTCGCCGGCCTCGACCGCCGGGCGCGACAGGATCAGCCGCTGCACCGATCCGGTAATGAGCTGCGCGACCGCCTGCGCGACCGCGACATAGGTCTTGCCGGTGCCCGCCGGCCCGAGCGCGAAGATGATGTCGCTGGAGACGAGCTGGCGCATGTACGCTGCCTGCGCCACCGTGCGCGGCACGATCGTCTTCTTTCGCGTCCGGATCATGATCGACGGCGGGGCATTGCCGCTGCCGCCGTCGGCGCGGACGATGCCGTCGAGCGTCGGCTGGTCGGCCATCGCGATCACCGCCTCGATCAGGCCGGTGTCGACGTCCTCGCCGCGCAGGATGCGATGGTGGAGCTCCTGCAGCACCTCGCGCGCGTGCGCGACCGCCTCGGCCGAACCCTCGATCCCGACCCGGTCACCGCGCGCGGTGATGTAGACTCCCAGCCGCTCCTCGAGCGCGAGCAGGTTGCTGTCGAACTCGCCGAACAGCCGGGGCAGCATCTGCGGCTTGTCGAAGCTGACTTCGACCCGGCTGCGATCGCCGGAGCGGGCGGGAACGGGCTTGCGACTCATGCGATCCTTTCGTGGGAAGAGCAGCGGGGCGAAACAACGCCCAGGCGGGCGTCGACGCCCAAGAACGTGCGCGGCCGGCGCTTGGTTGCGGAGGGGCGGAACGGACGGCCGGACTGCATGCTCGCCGAATGTGGCAGAGCCCGCGTCGCGGCGACAGGGGGAATATGGGGGTGCGGCGCTGAAGCGCCAGCGCCGCGCGACGCCTCGCCGTTCAGGCGGCGGCGGCGACTCGCTCGACGCCGGACAGCGACACCGGGCCCGCGGCGACTAGGTCGACCTCGATCAGGTCGCCGATCTGCGCGTCGGTGAGCAGGTGGACCGACTGCAGCCACGGCGACTTGCCGAGCATCTGTCCGGGCAGCTTGCCGCGCCGCTCGATCAGGATCGCGGTCGCGCGGCCGACGCTGGCGGCGTTGAACGCCTGCTGGTCGCGCAGCAGCGCCGCCTGCAGCTGTTGCAGCCGGTCGTCCATCACCTCCGCGGACACCGCACCGGCATAATCGGCGGCCGGGGTGCCGGGGCGCGGGCTGTATTTGAAGCTGAACGCCTGCGCATAGCCGACCGCATCGACCAGCCGCAGCGTATCGGCGAACTCTGCGTCGGTCTCGCCGGGGAAGCCGACGATGAAGTCGCCCGACAGCGCGATGTCGGGGCGCGCCGCGCGCACCCGGTCGAGCAGCCGCAGATAGCTGTCGCGGCTGTGGCTGCGGTTCATCGCCTTCAGCACCCGGTCGCTGCCCGACTGCACCGGCAGGTGGAGATAGGGCATCAGCGTCTCGACGTCGCCGTGGGCGTCGATCAGCCCCTGGGTCATGTCGTTGGGGTGGCTGGTGGTGTAGCGGATGCGGGCGAGACCCGGCAGCCGGTCGAGCGCGCGGATCAGGCCGTCGAGCCCCTGCGTGCGTCCCGCCTCGTCCACGCCTGTCCAAGCGTTGACGTTCTGGCCGAGCAGGGTGATCTCGCGCGCGCCGGCATCCACCAGCGCGCGCGCTTCGTCGATCAGCGCAGCCCAGGGGCGGCTCACTTCCGCGCCGCGGGTATAGGGCACGACGCAATAGGTGCAGAACTTGTCGCAGCCCTCCTGCACAGTGAGGAAGGCGCTGGGGCCGGTGTTGCGGCGCTTGGGCAGCGCGCCGAACTTGCTGAGCGCCGGCATGTCGGTGTCGAGCGACGCCGTGCCCGCGGCCGCCGTGCGGACCAGCTCGGGCAGGTTGTGATAGGCCTGCGGGCCGACCACAACGTCGACCTTGGCGCGGCGGACGATCTCCTCGCCCTCGGCTTGCGCGACGCAGCCGGCCACCGCGATCATCGGGTCGCGGCCGCCTTTGCGCAGCCGGCCGATGTCCGAATAGACCTTTTCCGTCGCCTTTTCGCGGATGTGGCAGGTGTTGAGCACCACCAGATCGGCTGCTGCCGGATCGGCCGTCGCCGTCATCCCCTGCGCCGTCATCAGCTCGGCCATGCGCTCGCCGTCGTAGACGTTCATCTGGCAGCCGAAGGATTTGACGTGAAAGCTTTTCGGGGGCGTGGTCATGGCGGCGGTCCTATACGCCAGCTTGATCGCAGCTGCCAGCTTGGGCCGCTTCGATCCGCTGCCGTGTTTCGGCGGCGACCTGTTTGCGGCCCATGCCGGCGGGGTCGAACGGGTCGAGGAAGCGGATCGTCAGGGGGATGGTGCCGCGGCGGGCGAGGAGGCGGGTCGCGTTGCGGACGCCGGTCTCGCCGCCGATCCAGCCGACGTCCGGGGTGGCCGGGCCATAGTCGAGCACGACGGGCTGGATTCGCAGGCCCGGCGGAGGCGGGTCGGTGACCGCGAGCAGCGATGCCTTGAACGGCAGCAGCGTGGTGCCGTCGCCGGTGGTGCCTTCGGGGAAGATCGTGACCGGCCGACCGCCCAGCGCTGCACGCAAGGTCGCGACCTGGGCGGCGACCCCGAGCCGATCCCCGCGCGCGACGAACAGCGTATCGTTGAGCCGGCACAGCCAGCCGACCAGCGGCACATCGGCGAGCTCGCCCTTGGCGACGAAGCTGCTGCCGCTCGCGCCGGCGATGGCGAGGATGTCGAGCCAGCTCTGGTGGTTGGCGAGCAGCAGCACGTTGTGCCGCAGCGGTGTGCCGGCGACACGGGATCGAACGCCGGCAAGGCGGGCGACCCCGCCCAGGAAGCGGGGCGGCCAGGGGGAAGGGCGGCGGAACAGCCGCCAGCTCCCGTGCAGCGCCAGCGCCACGAGCAGCCAGGCGAGGATCGCCGCGGTGCGCGTAACGAGCCGGACGTACCCGGCCGGGCCGGGCACGCGATCAGCCCTTGCGGTCGAGGCTGACGCCGTAGAGTTCCATGCGATGGTCGACCAGGCGGAAGCCCAGCCGCTCGGCGATCTGCTTCTGGAGCAGCTCGAGCTCGGGATCGACGAACTCGATCACCTTGCCGGTCTCGACGTCGATCAGATGGTCGTGATGCGCCTCGGGCGAGGGCTCGTAGCGGGCGCGGCCGTCGCCGAAATCGTGGCGGTCGAGAATGCCCGCCTCCTCGAACAGCCGGACCGTGCGATAGACGGTCGCGATCGAGATGCCCGGGTCGATCGCCGAGGCACGCTCATAGACTTTCTCGACGTCCGGATGGTCCTCCGCCTCCGACAGCACGCGCGCGATGACGCGGCGCTGCTCGGTGATGCGCAGCCCCTTTTCCTGACACAGCGCCTCGAGGTCGATCCTGCGCGGCATTCCTTCTCCGTTCCTTCAGTGCAGCCCGCTATCTAGCGGATGGCGGCGGCTTCGGGAAGCAGGCTTGGCCGCCGGCCCGCCGCTCGATCGGGGGCGGCGCGAACGCTGGTGCGATCGAGCGGCAGCGACGGGTGCCGTGCCGGGAGAGGGCGTCGCCGTCCCCTCCCGAAACGCGCGCGATCAGCGCTTGCGGTTGGTGCCCAGGCCAATCGCCTTGGCGAGGCTGCGGCGCTGCTCGGCATAGTTGGGCGCGACCATCGGATAGTCCAGCGGCAGGCCCCACTTGGCGCGGTACTGCTCCGGGGTCATCTGATAGTGGGTCATCAGGTGCCGCTTGAGCATCTTGAGCTTCTTGCCGTCTTCCAGGCAGACGATGAAGTCGGGCTTCACCGAGGAGCGGATCGGCACCGCCGGCTCCTGCTTCACCTCGGGCTCGGCGCCGGCGCCGCCGAGGGTGGTGAGCGCACCGTGAACATTCTGGATCAGCGACGGCAGGTCGTCGAGCGACACGCTGTTGTTGCTGACATGGGCCGCGACGATATCCGCCGTGTACGCGATCAGCGTATCGGTCTGCGGCTGCTGGACTTCCATGGACTACCCTTTCGACACAAGAACGGCAAAACGCCGCCGCTCCTGCCTGCGCCTATTCACCGCCAGTGCCGAAATCGCAACGGTTAACCATCGCCTTTTTTCGCAACAAATTGTTTCGTCTAGAGCGACGAAAGATTGCGTGCGTAGCTGTGGGCGTCGAACACCTCGCCCGTAGGGCCGCGATAGTAGCGCGGGCGTTCGCCGACCTTGGCGAAACCTTCGCGGACGTAGAGCCGTACCGCTCCATTGCCTGCGCGGACCTCCAGATGCAAGTGGGCGACGTCGCGCCGTCGCGCTTCCTCCACCACCGACCGCAGCAGCATCCCGCCAATGCCCGCCTGCTGCGCCGTCGGCCGGGTGGCGATCAGCAGCAGTTCGGCCTCGTCGGCGACCGAGCGGGACAGCGAGAAGCCGGCGATGCGCCTGTCCTGCTCGGCAAGCGTCAGCCACACGCCCGGCAGCGCCAGCATCCCCAGGCATTGCGACGGCGTCCAGCCCTCGCCGAAGCGCGCGTCGAACGCCTCGCGCATCACCGTCGAAACCGCGTCGAGATCGCGCGGCGAGCCGCTGCGCAGCGTGACGGGACCGGCGCTGCGGCTCATGGCTGCGGCGGCTTGGCGTCGGGGGCGCGGCCGTAGATCGGGCGCGGCGCCAGCGTGGCGAGTGCCGCAGGGAGCAGCAGCGCGTCGCGCGCGTCGGGCAGCGCCTCGCTCGCGGCGATGGCGGGGTCGATCGCCAGCAGCCGGTGCACGCCGTTGCCCACCACCGGCAGGTCGCCCAGCCGCTCGCGCGCCGCTTCGGGGCGGAGCGAGGCGAAGGATCCGGTCTCGCGTAGCGGATCGGTCGCGAATTCCTGGACGAACAGCTCGCCATGCCCGCCCTCCAGGACGACGGCGAGCGTGTCCGTCGACGACGCGCGCGCGAACGCACCGGCCGCGACCAGCGCGAGCGACGAGAAGCCGAGCACCTCGACGCCCCAGCCGATCGCAAGACCCCGCGCCGCCGCCAGCCCGACCCGGACTCCGGTGAAGCTGCCGGGGCCGCAATCGACGAGGATGCGGTCGGCGCGGCCGTGGCCGGGGAGCTCGGCGATCATCGGCACCAGCCGCTCGGCATGGCCGCGGCCGACCACGACGTGGCGGGAGTCGAGGACCGCGGCGTCCTCCAGCAGCGCGACCGAGCAGGCGGCGGTCGCGGTTTCGATGACCAGCGTGCGCAAGCGGATCAGGCGATCTTGTTGAAGCGGTCGAACGCTGGGCGCGGCAGCCGCGGATGCAGCCGGCTCGGGTCGCCGTGGCCGAGCACCGCGATGAAGTTGGTGCGCACCGCCGGCGTCTCGCGGAAGAACGCCTTGTCGACCGCGCCGGCGTCGAAGCCCGACATCGGCCCGATGTCGAGCCCGACGGCGCGCGCGGCGACGATCAGATAGGCGCCCTGCAGCGTCGCGTTGCGCATCGCCGAGACCTGGCGCAGCTCGGCGTTGCCGTCGAACCACGACTTGGCGTCGGCGTGCGGGAAGAACTCCGGCAGATGCTCGTGAAACTCGGTGTCCATGCCGACGATCACCGCGACCGGGGCGTTGCGCACCTTGTCGGCGTTGCTGTCGCTGCAGCAGGCGGCGAGCCGCTCGCGCGAGTCCGCCGACACGCACCAGACGAAGCGGCCGGGAAGCTGGTTGGCCGAGGTCGGCCCCATCTTCACCAGCTCCCAGATCGCCTCCAGCTCGTCGCGGGTGACGGGCTGGTCGGTGAAATGCGTGTGGCTGCGCGCGGTGCGGAACAGCGTGTCGAGCGCGGCGTCGTCGACCATCGCCATCAGACCGCCCGCACTTCGGTGACCTCGGGGACGTAGTATTTGAGCAGCTGTTCGATGCCGTTCTTCAGCGTCGCGCTCGACGACGGGCAGCCCGAGCAGGCGCCCTGCATCTGGAGGTAGACCTTGCCCTTGTCGAAGCCGCGATAGACGATGTCGCCGCCGTCGTTGGCGACCGCGGGGCGCACGCGCGTCTCGATCAGCTCGCGGATCTGCGCGACGATGTCGGCGTCGGCAGGGTCGTCGACCACGTCGGGTTCGGCCGGCGGGACCGAGAAGTCCGCGCTCGCCTGGCGGAACAGCGGCATCGCCGCGGCGAAATGATCGAGCAGGATCGCCAGCACGTCGGGCTTGAGGCCGGCCCATTCGACGCCCGGCGCGGCGGTGACCGAGACGAAGTCGCGGCCGAAGAACACGCCCGTCACGTCGCCCAGCGCGAAGACCGCCTCGGCGAGCGGCGACGCCTCGGCCTCTTCCGGGCTCGCGAAGTCGCGCGTGCCGGTTTCCATCACGGTCCGCCCCGGAAGGAACTTCAGGGTCGCGGGATTGGGCGTGGGTTCGGTCTCGATCAGCATGGCCGCCATTTGGCGTGCCGGGGGGGCGGGATCAAGCCGAGGGGCGAAACGAACCGCCAGAGGATGCCGTGCGATGCCAGGCGAGCAGGTTGCGGCGCGCCTCCTGCACGAACGCCGAACGGCGCACGAGGTCGAGCAGCAGGTCGGCGAGCCAGCGGCCCGGCTGGCGCAGCGGCCGCTTGAACTGGAGCAGCAGCACCACGCGGGTGCCGCCCGTGTCGTTCCACACCTCGTGCGCATAGGTGTCGTCGAACACCAGCGTCTCGCCCTCTGCCCAGCGCAGCATCCGGTTGCCGAGCCGCATGCGGACGTCCCCGTCGCGCGGCACGACCAGCGCCAGGTGGCAGGTAATCAGCCCCTTGGTCACGCCGCGATGCGCCGGGATGTGGCTGCCGGGTGCGAGGATCGAGAACATGGCGTTGGTGAGGCCGGGCACGCCGCGCAGCGCCGCGGCGGTTTCGGGGCAGCGCGCGAGATTGTCGTCGATATCATAGCCGTAGCCGCACAGGACGAACGACCGCCAGCGATCGACCGCGGCGAGGGTGCACGGATCGGGCGCAATCGCGGCGAGCGGCGGGGCCGCGCCCTCGGGAACGGCGACGCGCATCGCCTCGTCGCGGATCGCCTGCCACTGGTCACGCAGCGCGCGTGTCCACGGGAAGGCGCGTACGTCGAGCACCGGCGCGGTCGACACCAGCGAAGAGGCGCGGATCAGCGGATCGAACCACCGGCGCAGCCGCTTGCCGGCACGCACCACCAGCGCGTGCTGCGCTTCGGGCATCGTCCCGCGTCGCCGGATTGCGGTCGGTCTCACGTGCATCGCTTCCCCCTGATGCTTCGGAGGCTGCGCTGCACAAAAGGCGAAAAGGTGGCGGTGGCGTGGAAGATCGTGTCCGCCGGTTTTCCGGCCTTTTCCGATCGCCGGCCGTGCGGGCGCGCTGGCAGTGCCCGCAAAAGCCGGCTACGCTTCGCGCATGGCATTTCCTGTACGCGTACGCCGGATCGCACTGCCGCTTCTGGCCCTGATCGCCACCACGCCGCTCGTCGCGCAGACCGCGCCGCCGCCGGCCGCTCCCCAGCAACAGACCCGCCAGCTGCCGCCGCTGCAGCCGGTCGCGCAAGGGCCGGACACGCCCTGGCTGTTCAAGGGCAGCGACATTCCGCCCGACCGCAGCTGGACCTATGGCGTGCTGCCCAACGGCGTCCGCTACGCCGTGCGGCACAACGGCGTGCCGCCGGGCCAAGTCTCGATCCGCGTTGCGATCGACGCCGGCTCGCTGATGGAGACCGACCAGGAGCGCGGCTTCGCGCACCTTCTCGAGCATCTCTCGTTCCGCGGCTCGGCGCACGTCCCCGACGGCGAATCGAAGCGGGTGTGGCAGCGGCTGGGCGTGACCTTCGGCTCCGACACCAACGCCGCCACCAGCTTCACCCAGACGGTCTACAAGCTCGACCTGCCCGGCGCGACCCAGGCGGGGCTCGACGAAAGCATGAAGATCCTGGCCGGCATGATGGCCGAGCCGACGATCACCGCCGAATCGCTCAATGCCGAACGCCCGGTCGTGCTCGCCGAGCAGCGCGAGCAGCCGGGGCCGCAGATGCGGCTGGGCGACGCGACGCGTGCGCTGTTCTTCACCGGCCAGCCGCTCGCCGACCGTTCGCCGATCGGCAACGTCGAGACGCTGGAGGCGGCGACCGCACAGACGGTAAGCGCGTTCCATGACCGCTGGTACCGCCCCGACCGGGCGGTGGTGGTGATCGCCGGCGACGCCGATCCCAAGCTGCTCGAGGCGATGGTCGTCAAGCATTTCTCCGGCTGGCAGGGCAAGGGCCCGGCGCCGACCAATCCCAAGCTGGGCACGCCCAAGGCGGGCGGGCCGCTCAGCGCCGCGATCAGCGAGCCGGCGCTGCCGCCGCTCGTCCAGATGGCGACGGTGCGGCCGTGGACCGTCGGCGACGACACCATCCTGTTCAACCAGGAACGCATGGTCGACCAGATCGCGATCCGCATCATCAACCGCCGGCTGGAAAGCCGCGCGCGGGCCGGTGCCAGCTACATCAGCGCGGGCGCGGACCTGGAGGACGTGTCGCGTTCGGCCAACATCACCGCGGTGTCGATCCTGCCGGTCGGCAACGACTGGGAAGCGGCGGTGCGCGACGTGCGCGCCACCATCGCGAGCGCGCTGCGCACGCCGCCTTCCCAGCAGGAGATCGACCGCGAGGTCGGCGAGATCCGCGCCGCGATGGAGAATGCCGTCGCCACGTCGCGCGTCGATGCGGGCGCCAAGCTCGCCGACAATCTGGTCGAGGCGGTCGATATCCGCGAGACGGTGGCGGGGCCGGAAACCTCGCTGCGCATCTTCGACGGGGCGGTCGCAGGCAACTTCTTCACCCCCGCCAAGGTGCAGGCGGCGACGCGCAAGGTGTTCGACGGGGTCGAGACCCGCGCGCTCGTCAACACGCCGACGCCCGATCCGACCGCGGTCAACAAGCTCGCCTCGGCGGTGCAGGCCGATGTGACGGAGGTCGCCGAGCGGCGCGGGCCGCAGCGTACCGTCAAGTTCGAGGAGCTTCCCAAGCTCGGCACACCGGGCAAGGTGACCGCACGCAGCGTCGTGCTGACCGACCCGAAGATCGAGAAGGTGACCTTCGCGAATGGGGTCAACCTGCTGATGTTCCCGAACAATTCGGAGACGGGTAAGGTCTATGTCCAGGTGCGCTTCGGCCGCGGGTTGAGCGCGCTGCCGTCCGACCGCCAGACGCCGGCGTTCGCCGCCGATCTGGCGCTGGTGGCGAGCGGGGTCGGCAAGTTCGGGCAGGAAGAGCTCGACCGGCTGACCGGCGACCGCCAGATCGGGCTGTCGTTCGGCATGCAGGAGGATGCGTTCGTGCTGAGCGGCATCACCACCGCCGCCGACCTGAACGACCAGCTGCGGCTGATCGCGACCAAGCTCGCGGCGCCCGGCTGGGACCCGAACCCGGTCGCGCGGGCGCGCGCGGTGATGCTCGCCAGCTACGACAGCCAGTCGTCCTCGCCCGTCGGCGTGCTCCAGCGCGATCTGGAGGGGCTGCTCCACGCCGGCGATCCCCGCTGGGCCTCGCCCACGCGAAAGGATATCGAGGCCCTCGACGCGGCGAGCTTCCGCAAGCTGTGGGAGCCGCTGCTCGCGAGCGGGCCGATCGAGGTGCAGGTCTATGGCGACACCACCGCGGACGCGACGATCGCCGCGGTCGCCAAGACCTTCGGTGCGCTGAAGCCGCGGCCGGCAGCCGCGGTCGCCAATCCCAACGTGCGCTTCCCCGCGCACGTCGCCCAGCCGGTGGTGCGTACCCATACCGGCCAGCCCAACCAGGCGGCGGCGGTGATCGCCTGGCCGACCGGCGGCGGCAGCGCCGGGCTGACCGAAAGCCGCAAGCTCGAGATCCTGGCCGCGGTGTTCCGCGACCGGCTGCTCGACAAGCTGCGCTCGGAAGCGGGGGTCAGCTACACGCCCAACGTCGCCAACGACTGGCCGGTCGGGCTGCCCACCGGCGGCAAGATCCTAGCGATCGGCGCGGTGCCGCCCGACAAGACCGACTTCTTCTTCCAGCTGGCGCGCGGCATCGCCGCGGACCTGGTCGCCAACCCGATCCCCGCCGACGAACTGCGCCGCGCCCAGGCGCCGGTGCTCCAGTTCATCGCGCGCGTGTCGAGCGGCAACATGTTCTGGATGCAGCAGACGGCGGGCGGCACGACCGATCCCCAGCGGATCGCCGCGATCGACAGCATCGCCTCCGACATCGGCACCACGACGGCCGCCGACATCCAGGCGCTGGCGGCCAAGTATCTGCGGCCGGAAAAGGACTGGTCGCTGGTGATCGTGCCGGAGAAGAAGGCGGACTGAGGGGAGGCGGGGTGTTCGCCCTCCCGTCATGCTGACGCAGGTCAGCATCCATTGCCGCTACGCTGGTGGGTCTCACGACCGGAGCGGCAATGGATCCTGACTTCCGTCAGGATGACGGGCCCCGCTGAACGACCGCCGCTGTGCCCCTGCGCAGGAGCACGGCGCTTCGACGGGGCTGCCCTACCCCTTGTACAGCGCGTCCAGGCGCTCGCCGTAGTCGCGGCGCAGGATGTGGCGGCGGATCTTCATGCTCGGGGTGAGCTGCTCGTTCTCGATCGTGAACGGCCCGTCCGCCAGGATGAAGCGGCGCACGCGCTCGGTGACGCTCAGCTCCTGGTTGACCCGATCGACCGCGGCGGTGAGCGCGGCGCGATAGCCGCCGTCCTCGCCCAGCCGCTTGAAGTCGCAGGCGGTGCGGTTGGCGGCGCACCACTCCTGGGTCCATTCGGGATCGGCGACGATCACCGCGACCATGTACGGCCGCCGGTCGCCGGCGATCATCGCCTGCGCGATCTCGGGCTGGAGGGTGAGCATTCCCTCCACCTTCTGCGGGGCGACGTTCTCGCCCTTGTCGTTGACGATGATGTCCTTTTTGCGGTCGGTGATCTTGATCCGCCCGCGCTCGTCGATCACGCCGATGTCGCCGGTGTGCAGCCAGCCGTCCTTGAGCACGCGGGCGGTCTCGACCTCGTTGCGCCAATAGCCGTGCATCACCAGCTCGCCGCGCACCAGGATTTCGCCGTCGGGGGCGATGCGCACCTCGGTGTTGTCGAGCGGCGGACCGACGCTGTCCATCCGTACCCCGGCGGCGGGGCGGTTGCACGAGATCACCGGCCCCGCCTCGGTCTGGCCATAGCCCTGGAGGAAGGTGACGCCGATCGACTGGAAGAACAGCCCGACCTCGGGGTTGAGCGGCGCACCGCCCGACACCATCGCCTTCATCCGCCCGCCGAAGCGCTTGGCGATCTTGGGCTTGAACAGGGTGCGCACCGCCAGCTGCGCGGGCCGGTCCGCCAGGCGCAGTTTGCCCTCGTTCTCCCGCGCGCCGATTTCGAGCGCCTTGCCGAGCAGATAGGCGGCCGCGCCGCCCTGCTTCTCGATCGCCTTGGTGATCCGCGTGCGCAGCACCTCGAACAGCCGCGGCACGACGAACATGATCGTCGGGCGCACCTCCTCGATATTGGCGGCGAGCTTGTCGAGCCCCTCGGCATAGTAGATCTGCCCGCCCAGCCCGATCGGGAAATGCTGCCCGCCGGTGTGCTCATAGGCGTGGCTCAGCGGCAGGAACGACAGGAACACCTCCTCGTCCCAGCCGAAGTCGCCGGAGATCACCGCGGCGCATCCCGCGACGTTGTGGAGGATCGCGCCGTGGTGCTGCATCACCCCGCGCGGCGCCCCGCCGGTGCCGCTGGTGTAGATGATGCACGCCAGGTCCTCGCGCGCGAAATCGGCCTGGCCCGCCGCCGAGTCGGCGCTGGTCGGGTGGTCGGCGATCAGCTGGTGCCAGCTGTGGAACTCGACGCTGCCGGGCTGGGCGAGGCGGACGTCCTCGATGCCGATGATCTTTTCGGGGATCGAGGCGTGGAGCGCGGCGGGGATCAGCGTGCGCGCGAGTTTCGCGGTGGAGACGATCACCGCGCACGCGCCGGAATTCTCCATGATGTGCTGGTGGTCGCGCTGGGTGTTGGTGACGTAGGTCGGCACCGTCACGCAGCCCGCGGCCATGATCGCCAGGTCCGAGATGCACCATTCGGGCCGGTTCTCCGACACCAGCATCACCCGGTCGCCGCGCTTCAGGCCGATCGCCTTCAGCCCTGCGGCGAGGCTCGCGACCTGGCGCGCGGCTTCGGCCCAGCTGGTCGGCTGCCAAGCCCCGTCGGCCTTGTGCCACAGGAACGGCTTGTCGCCGTGCTCGCGGGCGCGCGCGAAGAACATCGCGACGAGGTTGGGGAAATGCTCCAGGGTACGCATGGCCTCTCCTGCCGCCCCGGCGTCCGTGCGCCGGGACTGGTTCGTTATTCGGGCGGGCGGGTGCCGAACCCGCCGACCCGCGTGATCGCGGCGACGCTGCCGTCCTCGGCCATCGCCACGCCCTCGCTGCGCGGATCGGCGGCGCCGACCCAGCGGTTGCCGACGCGCTCGATCGCATTGGCCTTCAGCCCCAGTGGCGCGATCTGGACCGGTTCGCCCAGCGCGCGCAACGCCGGCGCCATCGCCTCCAGCTGCGTGCCCTGCTCCAGCGTCGCGACCCGGCCGGGTGCGTAGATCAGCCCGAGCCCCAGCGCGTCCTGCGCGGGCAGCTTCCAGTCGAGCACCGCGACGATCGCCTTGGCGACCTGCGCGATGATCGTCGACCCGCCGGCCGCGCCGATCGCCAGCCGCACCTTGCCGTCGGGTCCGTAGACGATCGTCGGCGACATCGAGCTGCGCGGCCGCTTGCCGCCCTCGACGCGGTTGGCGACGAGGTAGCCGTTCTTGTCGGCGACGATGTCGAAGTCGGTGAGCTCGTTGTTGAGCATCGTGCCGTCGACCGACAGCCCGGATCCGAAATAGCCCTCGATCGTCGAGGTGACCGACACCGCGTTGCCGCGGCTGTCCGTCGCCGAGACGTGGGTGGTGCCGGGCACTTCGCTCGGCTGGACGCGAATACGTGCCGGCGCCCCCCGCGGCGCGCCGGGCGCGACGCTCGCCATCGTGCGGTCGGGCGCGATCAGCGCCGAGCGCGCGGCGATATACTTCGGGTCGAGCAGCCCCTTGACCGGCACGGTCACATGGTCCGGGTCGGCGACGTACAGGTCGCGGTCGGCATAGGCGAGACGCTCGCTCTCGGCGAGCAGGTGCCAGGCGACCGGCGAGTCCTTGCCCAGCGCGGTCATGTCGAAGCGTTCGAGCTGCTTGAGGATCATCAGCACCGCGACGCCGCCGGACGAGGGCGGGCCCATGCCGCAGATGCGATAGACGCGGTACTTGGTGCACAGCGGCTTGCGCTGCTTGGCGTCGTAGCTGGCGAGGTCGCCCAGCGTCATCTTCGACGGATTGCGCGCAGCGGTGTTGACGGTGGTGACGATCTTCTGCGCCTCCGGCCCGACGTAGAAGCTGTCGGGGCCGCGGGCGGCGATCCGCTCGAACAGCGCGGCTTGTTCGGGGTTCTTGAGCAGCGTGCCGACCGGCAGCGCCTTGCCGTCAGGGCCGAGGAAGTGGCTGCGCGCCCAATCGTCGATGTGGCCGCCGAACTTGTCGATGCCGGTGTTCAGCCGCTGGGTGATGCGGAAGCCGTCGCGCGCCAGCCGGATCGCCGGCTCGAACAGCTTGGCCCAGGGGAGCTTGCCCGCGCGCTCGTGCGCCATCGCCCATTCGCGCAGGTTGCCCGGCACGCCGACGCTGCGCCCGCCGGGAACCGCGGCGGAATGGGTCAGGGGATTGCCGTCGGGCGCGTAGAACCAGTGCGGGTCGGCCGCCGCCGGCGCCGCCTCGCGTCCGTCGATGGTCAGCAGCTTGCCGGTCTTGGCATCATGCCCGACCCAGAAGCCGCCGCCGCCGATGCCGGAGTTCTGCGGCTCGACCACGTTCAGGGCCAGCAGGGTGGCGATCGCGGCATCGGTGGCGCTGCCGCCGGCGCGCAGCATCTCGACGCCCGCAGCCGCGGCGCGCGGGTCCGATGCGCTGACCATCCCCTGCGGCTTGGGCGTCGCCGCCGGCGGCGCGGCCTGCGCCTGCGCGACGGCGGGAACGGCGAGCAGCAGCGCCGCGCAGCTGAGAAAACGCTTCATGGCCGACGGAGTAGCCGGGATTGCCGCGGGTGCAAAGGCGAGGGGGATGCGCCGCACCCCCCGGTCGCCCTCACCCCCGCCGGGTTGCCGCCGCGTAAAGCGCGATCGCCGCCGCATTGGAGACGTTGAGGCTTTCGACCTGATCGCTGATCGGCAGCCGCGCGAGCACGTCGCAATGCGCCTCGGTATTCTGGCGCATGCCTTCGCCCTCGGCGCCGAGCACCAGCGCGACCTTGTCCGACCCCATCGCCTGGTCGAGCGTGAGGTCGGTGTTGCCGGTGAGGCCGATGCGCCAATAGCCGGCCTCGGCGATCTCCTCTAGCGCGCGGGCGAGGTTCACCACGCGGACCCAGGGCACCACCTCCAGCGCGCCGGATGCCGAGCGCGCGACCGTGCCCGATTCGGGCGGGGCATGCCGGTCCTGCGTCACGATGCCGAGCGCGTCGAACGCGGCGGCCGAGCGCAGCATCGCCCCGACGTTGTGCGGATCGGTGACCTGGTCGAGCACCAGCAGCGGGCGGGTGTCGCCGCGGCCGCGCTCGATCAGGTCGCCCAGCCAGATGTCCTCCAGCGGATCGACCTCCGCCACCATGCCCTGGTGCGGCGCATCGCTCGGCACCAGCCGGCCGAGGTCGGCCGCCTCGGCATAGGTGACCGTCAGCGTCGCCGGCAGGTCGAGCCGGGAGAGCGCCTCGTGCGTGCCCCACAGCTTGCGCACGGTGCGCTCGGGATTGGCGAGCGCGGCGAGTACCGCATGGCGACCCCAGAAACGGGGGCGCTGCGGCGAGCCCTGGCTCGGGCGATGACCTCGACGTGCCATGCTCAGTCCTCCTGCTCCGGCCAGGCGAAGGGATCGGTCGGCTTGGGCTGGCGCGGGAAGGGCGGCTTGGGCAGCGGCTTGTCCGCGTTGGCGGCGTTCAGCAGGAACGAGGCCATGATGATCGACGCCTGACGCAGGTCGTCGCCCTTCAGGTGATCGAAGGTGTCGACGTTCGTGTGGTGAAGCCGGCTGCCATAGTCGAGCGGGTCCTGGATGAACTGGAAGCCCTGCAGGCCGATCGACTGGAAGAAATAATGGTCGGTGCTCGACGTCGGGCGCATGGCGACGGTGGTCGCCCCCATCGCCTGGAACGGCGCGAACCATTCGCGGAAGATCGGCACGGCTGCGGGATTGTTCTCCGCATAGATGCCTCGAATCTTGCCCGACCCGTTGTCGAGGTTGAAATAGGCGGCGAGCTGGTCGTAGCCCGGCTTCTTGGTGATCGGCCAGCGCCGGTTCCAGCCGTAGAAGCGGGAAAGGCCGGTGGCGGGGGCGCCGGCCGCCGGCGCGCGGGTGGCGATGTGCCGCTCGATATAGGCGAGCGAGCCGAGCAGGCCCTGCTCCTCGCCGTTCCACAGCGCGAAGCGGATCGTGCGCTTGGGCCGCACGCCCATCTGCGACAGGATGCGCGCGGCCTCCATCACCACGGCCGAGCCGGCGGCATTGTCGGCGGCGCCGTCGCCCGCCGCCCAGCTGTCGAGATGCGCGCCGGCCATCACATAGCCGGCCTTGGCATCCGTCCCCGGGATCTCGGCGAAGATGTTGTAGGCCTGTACGTCGCTGTCGTCGAAGCGGACGTTGCTGGTCACCTCCAGCGTCGGCGTCTGGCCGATGCGGATGAGGCGGGCGATGCGGCGGTAGTCCTCGGCCGCGATCTCGATGCCGGGCACCGCCGGGGTCTGCTCACGCCCGAACAGATAGCCGCTGCCGTGCAGCAGCTTGCCGTCGCGGCTGGACATGGTCGCCATCGCGACCGCGCCCTCGCTCTTCAGGAACGCGTCGAGCTTGGTCGCGAAGTCGAGCCGCTTGAGCCGGCGATCGGCGGCCTCGGGATCGTTGACCGCGGGCTCGAAGAAGTCGTGGTCGCTGAGTTCCTGCTGGGTGAGCCGGCGGAAAGGCGCGCGATCCGGTTCGGAGCCCGTGTCGGGCCGCGTCACCATCACGATCTTGCCCGCGAGCTGCCCGCGGTAGCGCGCGAAGTCGGCTTCCTTGGAGATCGGCGCGACGATCACCGGCGCGGTGACGGCGCCGCTGGTGCCCGGCGTCCAGGCGATCGGGATCGCGGTCAGCTCGATCGGCCGCGGGGTGACCATGCGCACGCTGGAATGGACGATCGACCAGCCGCGGCCGAACTCGAAGCCTTCCTTGTGGACGTTGGCGAGGCCCCATTCGCGGAACTTCTCCTGCGTCCACGCCTCCGCCTGGCGCATCCCCGGCGAGTTGGTGAGGCGCGGGCCGATCACGTCGGTCAGATGCTGGGCGATCGGCATCACCTCCGACTGGTTGGTGCCTTCGTCGATGATGCGGTTGACCGCGGCGCGGTCGACCGACTGGGCGGCGAGGGGGGCGGCGGCGACGGTGGCGAACAGGGCAAGGGTGAGCGCGCGCATCGGGTTCCGTTCGTGCGAGGGAAGAAAAAAGCGATGCCGCGGACGCTATGCCCCAGCGGAAAGGCGCGCAAGCCGTTGACAGCAGCCGGATGGGACGGCAATGGGCCACCTCGCTTCAGCGAAGCGGCCCCGTGGAAGGGTGGCCGAGTGGTTAAAGGCAGCAGACTGTAAATCTGCCCACGCAAGTGTACGCTGGTTCGAATCCAGCCCCTTCCACCATCCGCCCCCGGCGCGGCGGATCGGTTCTCCCGGAAAAAGGGACACCTGCGCTGCCGACCCCGATCCTCTTCGTTCTCGCAGCCCTGCTTGAGATCGGCGGATGCTTCGCCTTCTGGAAATGGGCGCGGCTTGGCGCCTCGCCGCTGTGGCTGATCCCCGGCGTGGTCGCGCTGGCCGGCTTCGCCTGGACGCTGACCTTCGCCGACACGCCGGCGGCGGCGCGGGCGTATGCGGCCTATGGCGGCATCTATGTCGCGAGTTCGCTTGGCTGGATGTGGCTGGTCGAGGGACTGCGCCCGGATCGCTTCGACCTGATCGGCGGCGGGCTGTGCCTGGCGGGATGCCTGGCAATCCTTTTGGGGCCGCGGTGAGGGGGCACGGCCGTCGCAACCTTTACCTCTTTTCCGTTCGCCTCGAGTAGCCGTCGAGCTTGTCGAGACGGCGTATCGAGAGGTCGGACGTTAGGGCTCTCTCGATACGGGCTCTCGACAAGCTCGATCCCTACTCGAGACAAACGGGGTGGGGGCGAGTGAAGGCGGTGAGGAGGCATTCTTCCCGGCGTCGAATGAGCCGCCGTCCCGCCTCTTGCGTCCGCCGCGCGGCGCGGCTACCTCCGGCGCATCGGGCGGGTATAGCACAATGGTAGTGCAGCAGCCTTCCAAGCTGAATACACGGGTTCGATTCCCGTTACCCGCTCCATCCTCTTCCCGCCTCCGCTCGCCACGGCCTGCCGGCCGCGCGATTGCCGAAGCTGCGGACCAGCCCTAGAGAGCGCCGCATGGCCCGCATCGAGACCCCCCGCCCCATCCGCGGCACCCAGGACATCTTCGGCGAAGACCAGCGCCGCTTCGGCCGGGTGGTCGACGCGTTCGAGCGCGTCCGCCGGCTTTATTGCTTCGGCCGGGTCGAGCTGCCGGTGTTCGAATCGACCGCGGTGTTCGCACGCTCGCTCGGCGAGACCACCGACGTCGTCTCGAAGGAGATGTACAGCTTCGAGGACCGCGGCGGCGATTCGCTCACCCTGCGCCCGGAGTTCACCGCCGGCATCGCCCGCGCCTATCTGACCGACGGCTGGCAGCAGTACGCCCCCCTCAAGATCGCCACCCACGGGCCCGTGTTCCGCTACGAGCGGCCGCAGAAGGGGCGCTATCGCCAGTTCCACCAGATCGACGCCGAGGTGATCGGCGCGGCCGAGCCCGGCGCCGACGTCGAGCTGCTCGCCTTCGCCGACCAGCTGCTGCGCGAGCTCGGCATCGAGGGCGTGACGCTCCAGCTCAACACGCTGGGCGATGCCGAGACCCGCGACGCCTGGCGCGCCGCGCTGGTCGCCCATTTCGAGGCGCATCGCGACGTGCTGAGCGAGGACAGCCTCGCCCGGCTCGACAAGAACCCGCTGCGCATTCTCGATTCCAAGGACCCGCGCGATCGCCCGGTGGCGGACAGCGCGCCGGGGATCGACGACTATCTGACGCCGGAAGCACGCGATTTCTTTGCGGCCGTTACCGCAGGACTGGACGCCGCCGGCGTGGCGTGGACGCGCAACGACCGGCTGGTGCGCGGGCTCGACTATTACCGCCACACGGCGTTCGAGTTCGTCACCGACCGGCTGGGCGCGCAGGGCACGGTGCTTGCAGGCGGCCGCTACGACGGGCTGATCGGATCCCTGGGTGGCCCCGAGACGCCGGGCGTGGGCTGGGCCGCCGGGATCGAGCGGCTGGCGATGTTGCTGGATGCGCCGGAGGTGGAGCGTGCGCAGGTCGTCGTCGTCGCCGAGGACGACGACGCGATTGCCGAGGCGATCGCCTCGGTTGCCCGCTTCCGCCGCAACGGCTGGCGCGCCGATCTGGTGGCGTCGGGTTCGTCGCGCAAGCGCTTCGACAAGGCGGTCAAGGAGAACCCGCTTGCGGTCGAATCCGTCCGCATCGTCGACGGGGCGCCGGTCCGGCGGCTCAAGATCCTCGTGGCCGACGAGGGTCTCGAAGCCCGGTTGAAGGGGGCATCGGCCGAATGACCCCTCCCGTCATCCCAGCGAAGGCTGGGATCTCCCGCGTCGGAGCGCGCGGCTTGCCGCACGAGACCCCAGCTTCCGCTGGGGTGACGCGTGGGGGTCTCGCATGACCGCCATTTCCCCCGATCGCATCGCGCAGATCGAGGCGCGGCGCGACGAGCTGCAGGCGCTGATGGCGACCGGCGAGCTGCCGGGCGACCGCTTCGTGGCAGTCTCGAAGGAATATGCCGAGCTGGAGCCGGTGGCGGAGGCTGCGGGCGCGGTGCGGCGGCTGCGTGCCGAGGCCGAATCGCTGGAGGAGATGAGCCAGGACGGCGACGAGGAACTGCGCCGCATGGCGGCCGAGGAGCTGCACGAGAACCGCGAGCGGCTGGCCGCGGCCGAGCGGGCGCTGGCACTCGCGCTGCTGCCGCGCGATGCGGCCGACGAGCGCCCGGCGATGCTCGAAATCCGCGCCGGCACCGGCGGCGACGAGGCGGCGCTGTTCGCGGGCGACCTGTTCCGCATGTACCAGCGCTATGCCGATGCGCGCGGCTGGCGGGTCGAGATGATCTCGGCGAGCGCTTCCGACGCCGGCGGGTTCAAGGAAGTCGTCGCGTCGGTGACGGGGCAGGGCGTGTTCGCCCGGCTAAAGTTCGAAAGCGGCGTCCACCGCGTCCAGCGCGTGCCGGTGACCGAAAGCGGCGGGCGCATCCACACCTCCGCCGCGACCGTCGCGGTGCTGCCCGAGGCCGAGGAGGTCGACGTCCAGATCGACGACAAGGACCTGCGGATCGACGTCTATCGGTCGTCGGGGCCGGGTGGCCAGTCGGTCAACACCACCGACTCCGCGGTGCGCATTACCCATCTGCCGACCGGGCTGGTGGTGATCCAGCAGGACGAGAAGTCGCAGCACAAGAACAAGGCCAAGGCGCTCAAGGTCCTGCGCACCCGGCTCTACGAGGCGGAGCGCGAGCGGCTGGCGTCGGAGCGGTCGGGCACGCGCAAGGCGATGGTCGGCTCGGGCGACCGTTCCGAGCGCATCCGCACCTATAATTTCCCGCAAGGTCGCGTGACCGATCACCGCATCAACCTGACGCTCCACCGCCTGCCCGAAATCCTGGAGGGCGAGATGGACGAGCTGATCGGCGCGCTGATCGCCGAGGACGAGGCGGAGCGGCTGGCGACGCTCGACGCGGCGTGACGTCCACCGGGGAGGCAGTGCGGGAGGCGGCGCAGCGGATTGCCGGCGTGTCCGACACCCCCCGGCTCGATGCCGAGCTGCTGATGGCGCATGCGATGGGCGTCGAGCGGACCACGCTGCTGCTCGCGAGGCTCGACGATCCGGTGCCGCCGGGCTTCGCCGCGCTGGTCGAGGCGCGGCTGTCGCATACGCCGGTCGCCTATCTCACCGGTCGCCGCGCCTTCTGGACGATCGAGCTGGAGGTCGGCCCCGGCGCGCTGGTGCCGCGTGCCGATAGCGAGACGCTGATCGAGGCGGCGGTCGCGCATTTCGTCGGCCGCGCGCCCGCGACCGTGCTCGATCTGGGGACCGGGCCGGGCACGCTGCTGCTCGCCGCGCTCGACGAATGGCCGCAGGCCCGCGGGGTGGGCGTCGACCGATCGGTGCAGGCGCTCGGCTATGCCCGGCGCAATGCCGAACGGCTCGACATGGCACGCCGGGCGCAGTTCGCACTGGGCGACTGGGCGACGGCGCTCGACGGGCGCTTCGACCTGGTGCTCGCCAACCCGCCGTATATCGGGACGGATGAGGCGCTGCCGCAGGAAGTGGTCGGGCACGAGCCGGCAGGCGCCTTGTTCGCGGGCGGCGGCGGGCTCGACGCCTATCGCCTGCTCGCGCCCCAGATTGCGCGGCTGATCGCACCCGGCGGCGTCGCAGTGGTGGAGATCGGCTGGACTCAGGCGGACGCGGTGTCGGCGCTGCTCGCGAACCAGGGTTTGTTGACGTCCGTCAAACAGGATCTGGCCGGGCGGCCGCGCGCGGTCGTCGCCGGTTGAAACCCGCGGCGGCGAACCCATATTTCCCCTTGGAGATCGCCCGGGCAGCCGCTAAGACCGGGCCGGGGAAAGACACTTTCGGCAAAAGCCAGGGTGAATTCGGGGCAAGGCTCCCTCCACGTCATGTGCGCCACTGCGGTCCGGTGGTCATGACAGACGGGTCCGCGCGATCGCGGCCCCGCGACTGACAGCATCCGGGATCGACAGGATCGACGGACAGTTTTGAACGGGACACACACACGTTGATAAACAACCGGCAAGTCGGCCGCCGTCGCGGTCGTGGTGGGCAGCGTCCGCAAGGCGGGGGCAACCCGGGCCGTTCCGATAACGGCAATCGTATCGACAGCCGCGCGCGGGGAAATGCCGCGCAGCTGCTGGAGAAGTACAAGAACCTCGCTCGCGACGCGCAGATGCAGGGCGATCGGGTGAACTCCGAATATTATTTCCAGTTCGCCGACCATTATTTCCGCGTGCTCAACGACAATCGTCTGCGCAGCGAGGAAAACCGGCGCCAGCGGGGTGAATCGACGTCCGACGACGAGGACGAGGAGTTCGAGTTCGACGGCGAGACCGGCGGCGACGAGCGGCCCCAGCGCGAGGAACGCGCCGCACGCGAAGATCGCCCGCAGCGCGACGACCGTCCCCGCCGGGACGATCGTCCGCAGCGCGAGGGGCGTCCGCGCGCCGAACGTGCGCCGCGCAGCGAGCGTCCGAACGGCCATGCCGAGGCGGAGACCGCCGCAGCACCGGAGCCGGTCGCGGCCGCCAACGACGCCGACGGGCAGCCGGTCGAGGCCGAAGCGCGTCCCGCCCGCGGTCGCCCGCGCACCCGCCGCCCGGCTGCCGATGCGGCGACGCCGGGGGAAGCCGGATCCGAGACGCGCGGTATCGAAGCCGATCGGCTTCCGCCGGCGCTCGGTGCGGTGGAAGGGGATGGCGAGGAGCGGCCGCGTCGCCGCCGTCGCCTCCGCACGGACGACGAGGCGATGCCCCCGGCCGCCTGAGGTCCGGGCATCACCATCGAAGGGGCCGGTACCGCAGCCGCGGTGCCGGCCCTTTTGCTATTCGCGCGAGACGGTGGCGTCCGCTGCGTCCTCGTGCGGAAAACGGTCGACTGCGGCGTCGTGGCCGCTCCCCGCGCTCAGGAACACCAGCCCCATCAGCGCCGCGGCGAGCAGCACCGACAGTCCAACGCCGAGCGCGGTAGCGATGACCATGTGGATCGGCATCGGACCGATCGACTGCCACAGCACCGCCACCGCGAGCACCGCGGCCGCAGCGGAGAGCAGCGCCATCCAGCGGAGGATGCGCCGGAACCGCTGCCAGGCGAAGGCCGCCTGGCCCGGATCGTCGAGGCCGCGTTCGGTCATGCCGGTACAGGTGGCCCCGCGGCCGACGGTTGGCAACCGATTGACTTTCGCAGCGTCGGCGCGCGTTTAGGCGCGATGCTCTCCTTCGCGCACCGCCTCGCCTGGCACGCCAAGCGCCTGCACCATCGCCGGGTCGCTGCGCACGTCCTGGCGACGCCGCCGCTGCGGCCGCGCGACGACGGCGTGGTGCTGTTCTCGATGCTCGGCACCGAAGCGGTGCTGCCCGCGCTGGTTGCGCTCAAGTCGCTCCACGCCCGGCTCGGCCGCGGCCGGGTGGCGTTGCTCGACGACGGTACGCTGACCGCCCGCGATCGCGCGACGCTCGCCCACCATCTCGGCGATCCGGCGATTACCCCGATCGGTGCCGTGGACATCGGCGCCGCGCCGGCGGGGGGAACGTGGGAGCGGCTGCTTCATCTGCTCGAACTGCGTCGCGACGCCTATGTGGTCCAGGTCGATTCGGACACGGTGACCGTCGGCGACGTGCCGGAGGTCGCCGCTGCGATCGACGCCGGCCGCGACTTCATGCTGCGCGGCGAGGCCGGCGTCGCCTTCGCGACCCTCGCCGAGCTTCGTGAGCAACACCGCGGCATCGACCCCCGGGCGCCCGGCCTCCACGTCCAGAATGCCGCGGAGGCCGCGATGGGTCAGGCCGATCTCGCCGCAGTCGGGGCGGCACGCTACGCGCGCGGCTGTTCGGGGTTCGCCGGTTTCGCACCGGCCGGCCCTGGGCGCGACCTCGCCGAGGCGTTTTCGCTGGAGATGGACCGGCTGATCGGCCGCGAGCGATGGTCGCGCTGGGGAAGCGAGCAGGTCACCTCGAACCTGGTCGTCGCCAACGGGCGCGATCCGCTGCTGCTGCCGTACGACCGCTACGGCAATTACGAGAACCGGCCGCTGCCGACCGACGCGCGCTTCGTGCACTTCATCGGCACCTACCGGTTCCGCGGCACCGCCTATCGCGACGCGACGCGCGCGAGCATCGCCGCGCTCGCGCAGAGCTGACCCCTCAGCCGCGGGTGCGGATCGCCGCGATCGCCTCGCGCAGCGTGGCGCGCGCGAACAGCGCCAGCCCGCCGAGATAGGCGACCCCGCCGACGAGGACGAGCACGATCAGCCGCACCGCCGGGGCGAGCGCCGGCAGGGCGGCATCCGTCGCGCCGACCAGCAGCGCCATCGCTGCGGCGACGAGCACCGGCGGCGCGATCGCCCGGAGATAGGCGCCGACGGAGACGCCGATCACCGGCAGCGCCCGCGCCGCGACGATCGCGAGCAGCAGCGGATGCGCGACGATCCACGCGGCGGCGATGCCGGCGATGCCGTAGCGGACGCCGATGAGGAACGCGATCGGCAGCAGGATCGCACCGACCGCGGTGGTGCCGGCGGTAACTCCCGGCCGCCCCGCGGCATCGATTGCGGGCTGGAACAGCGTCTGCAGCGTCCAGCACGGCATGGCGATCGCGAGCAGCCGGACGATCGGCGCCGCCTCCAGCCACTTCGGGCCCAGCAGCACGTGCACCAGCGGCTCCGCGACGGCGGCGACCCCGAAGTAGAAGGGCATCGCCGCCAGCATCACCAGCCGCACCGCCCCCGGAAATGCGCCTGCCAGTGCGCCGCCCGCCTGATGCAGCCGGGCATAGGCCGAGAAAGCGACCTCGTTGAGCGGCGGCACGAACTTGTTGGCGAACACCTGCGTCAGGAACAGCGCGGTCGTGTAGATGCCGACCGCATGCGCATCGAACCAGCGGCCGGCGATCAGGATATCGGCCTGGCTCTGTGCGAAGTTGAGCAGGCCCGACGCCGCGACCAGCCCGCCGAAGCGCGCCAGCTGCCCCGACCCGGCGAAGCGGAAGCTCGGCCACATCAGCGAGCGTGCCGCGATCGTCAGCCCGATCGCGCGGGTATAGAACATTACCCCCGGCGCCAGCACCAGCGTCCACACGCCCAATCCGGCATAGGCGCCGGTGAGCGCGGCGATCGCTCCGGCGACCGAGGACAGCAGATTGACCTGCGCCTGCCGCCGGAACTCCATCGCCCGCGCCAGCAGCGCATAGGCGAGCGACGCGAACGGGGTAGGGATGTAGAGCAGCGCCTGCACCTGCAGCAGCCGCGCGACCATCGGCTCGCGATAATAGTCGGCGACCAGCGGCGCGGCGGCGACCTGCGCCAGCGCGAGCGCGCCGTTGAGCAGCACCAGCATGCCGAAGACCTGCGCGATCTGGCGGCGATCGACCTCGGCATGCTGGATCACCGCATTCGCCAGGCCATAGCCGTTGAGCATGCTGAGCAGCAGCAGCACGACGCCGGTCATCGCGACCAGACCGTAATCGGCCGGGGTCAGCACGCGAATGACCAGGAAGGTCGAGCTCCATGCGATCAGCTGGCCGAGAATCTGCGTACCCGAACGCCACAGGACGGCGGCACGGACCTGCTGGCGCAGCGATTCGGCCGGCTGATTCGGCTCCGACGCGGTGATGTTCATCGGCTCGGCCTATGCCGGGCGCGCCTGCCACGCCACAAAAACCGCGGAACTCCGCCGTTTCAGCATGGGATCGTCACATTTTTGAAAAATGGGTTTGACGGTTTGTGGTGATGCATCTAGAGACCCGTTCACCGCAGCGGCGCACCGGTTGGAGCGCTTCTGGGGTCGCTAAAAACCTGGTGCTGAGCGCCTCTTGCAAGAGGGGTTTGCTGGAGCGCCGGCGTTTTGTTCTTTGACATTGTTGGTTTAGATGAAGGGACATGTGGGCGGCGGCTCCGGTCGGCTACGTTTTCAAGGCGTGGTTTGGTCGGTAAAAG